>JAWOBH010000068.1:0-3248 GCA_046498125.1 Prochlorococcaceae cyanobacterium
GAACAGCCTCCGCCTGGCGGGCCTCACCCTGGCCGTCGCCGTCCCCCTGGCCCCAGACCCTGCACAGCTGCCCGCTGCTGCTGCGCTGGGATGCCGCCAGCCTGCGCGCCGGTCTGGCCCATCCGTCGCCGTTCCTGTTTCTGCTTGCCAACACCCGCGCCCTCGACCCGGCCGCGGCCGCAGCGCGGGTGCGCCAGATCTGCCGGGCCCTGGGGCCAGCCCTGAAGGCGGCGCGGGCCGAGGGCCTGATCGGACGCTGGTTGCTGGTGAGCCGCGGTGATTCCACCCTGCGCAGCCACTTCCCCCTGGAGGTGGAGGTGATCGCCGCCGAGCTGGGCCGGCCCGAGGGCTGGGATGCCACCCTTCTGGTGCCGGCCTTTCTGCCCGGCGGCCGCAGCACCCGCGATGGTGTGCACTACCTGGATGGCGAGCCGGTGCACACCACCGCCTTCGCCCGCGACCGGCTGCTGGGCTACCGGAGCAGCTTCCTGCCCGCCTGGGTGGAGGAGAAGAGCGGCGGGCGGATCCCGGCGGCCAGCGTGGAGCACCTCGGCCTGGCGGAGCTGGATGCCGCCGCCGCCGGCGGGCCTGGGTTCACGGCGCTCTGCGGGCGGCTGGCGGCCCTGGCCCACAATCGCTATCTGGCGGTGGACGCGGAGCGGCCCCAGCAGCTGGCTGCCCTGGGGGCGGCGGTGCGGGAGCTCAGCGGACCTCAGGCCGCGGCGCGCTGGGGCCGGCCACGCCGGTTTCTGTTTCAGGCGGCGGCCAGCCTGCTCAACGGCCTGGCGCCGATCGGCCCCCAGCCCCTCGCTCCCGCGGCCCTGGCGGGGCTGCGCCGCCGCGACGGGGCTGGCGGCTGGCTGCCGGGCCTGGTGCTGGTGGGCTCCCATGTGCCCCTGGCCGATGCCCAGCTGGAGCAGTTGCTGACGGCGCCCGGCTGCAGCGGCATCGAGCTCCCGGTAGCCAAGCTGGCCCGGATGCTGGAGGGGCCCCTGCCCGCCGAGCTCCTGGCCTCGCTGGAGCAGGTCTGGCTGCAGCGGCTGGAGGGGGCGCTGGCCGCCGGCCGTACGCCGGTGCTGTTCACCAGCCGGGGGGAGCTGTCCTGCCGCTCGCCCGCCGAGCGGCGGCGGCTGGGGCTGGAGCTGGCGGCCCTGATGGCGCGGCTGGCCGCTGGCCTGGCGCCACGCCCGGGCTACCTGATCAGCAAGGGGGGCATCACCACCCACACCCTGCTGGCCGAGGGGCTGGGGGCCGGCCTGGTGGAGCTGGAGGGCCAGCTGTTGCCAGGGCTGTCGCTGGTGCGGCTGCCCGCCGGCGATCCGGCCCTGGCCGCTGGCCTGGAGGGCCTGCCGGTGCTCACCTTCCCCGGCAACCTGGGGGATGAAGGCAGCCTGCGTCAGGCCTGGGAGCGGATGGAGCATCCCCAGCCGCTCCCGGGGCCACCGCCGCTCACAGCTGCACCGGCTCCAGGGGCCGGCAGTGCCAGCGGCTGCCGGCCCGTTCCGCCACCAGCGGGGTGAGGGTGAAGCGCGGCGGTGTGCCGGCGGCCACATCCACCCGCAGGCCGGAGTAGCGGCGTTGCAGCCCCGAGCCGTGGCCGTGGCGGCCGTGGAAGAACCGGGAGCGGGCCAGGGGGCTGCCGTCGCCATCGCGGAGCACCGGCCCCTCCGGCCGCTGGCGGCGCAGGCTGTAACCGCCACCGCCGCAGACCACCCAGGGGATGCCGGCATCGCCGCGGCCGTTGTCGGCCACCTGCACCAGCTCCAGGCAGTGGGCGTGACCGGTGAAGGCCAGATCCAGCAGCGGCCGGCCGGCCCGCCGCTCCCCCAGCCGCGCGGCCACCCGATCGAACACCTGCTGCAGCTGGCGGCGCACGGCCAGGGTCTGGGCCTGGTCCCACTTGGTGGTCTCGGTGACGTAGGGGGGGTGGTGCAGCACCAGCAGCCGCCCACGCACCGCCGGGTTGTGCCAGGAGGCCAGCAGCTGGCGCTCGAACCAGGCCAGCTGCTCACTGTCGAGTGCCGGCGGCCGGCCGGCGCGGGCGGCGGCGGCGGCGGCCAGTTGTTTGTCGATGTCGCGGATGCGCTCATCGAGCTCCTCGGCCCGGCCCAGGGCGTCGGCGCGGTTGTCGTCGGCCTGCTCGTCGTCGCGCCCCGCCAGCCAGTCGCTCCCCAGGTCGCGCAGCAGGGCCTCCTGTTCGGCCTCCAGGGCCTGGCGCTGACGCAGCAGCTGCTCGCGACCGTCCGGGTCACCGGCCTCCGCGAGGGGCTCGTTGAAGGTGTTGGAGTCGAGGGCGAACAGATCGATCCCCGCCCAGCGGCTGGCGTAGTAGCGATTGGGCAGGCGGGTGAAGCGGCCGGGGCGGTAGAGCAGGGCGCGATGGCCATCGGGACCGTCCGCAGCGGCGCCGCGGGTGGATTCCAGATGGGCGGCCAGGCGCCCCTCCGGCACGGCCGCCAGCCCATCCACGAAGGCCTCGCTCCAGGCCTGACCGCAGAAGGAGCCGTGCCAGCCCACGTCGAGATTGACCCAGCGCCGCAGCAGCCGGCGCGGCAGGGCCGTGAGCACTGACAGCAGGGCCAGGGGCAGGGGCAGGTCGTAGTAGTCGTGGTTGCCCAGCACCGGCAGGAACGGCCGCCGGAACACCAGCTCGCTGTGGCGCAGCCGCCGCCACTGCTCGCCTCCCACCAGCCACTCGCGGTAGGGGCGGATGAAGTTGCGGCGGTATTGCTCGCTGGAGCCCACCAGATACACCACATCGCCGGTGTGCAGCAGGAAGCGGGCGTCCTCGCCGTGGGCCAGAAGCAGCTCGGCCACCAGGCGCTGGGGGTCGTTGCGGCCGCGGCGACCCGTACCGCTGTCGCCGATCACCAGAAAGCTGAAGGCCTCGCCGCCGCCGGGATCCCCCTCCAGCACCAGCCGGCAGGGATCGATGCCGGCCGCCGCCAGGGCCGGATGGCCCCAGCGCACCCGCTCGGCCATGCGCCGGATCTTGGTGGGGATGCCGGCTTCAGTGGCGAAGTTCATGGGGCTGCCGCCAGGGGGGTGACCACGCTGAGGGAAGCGGGGCGGCAGCGGATCTCGATGCTGTCACCGCTGACCATTTCGCCGTCGACCACCAGCTTCTGGGGGGCATCGGTGTCGATGCGGATCTGCTGGGCCCGCAGGCAGAGCAGGTCGGGATGGCTGGCGGGCGACTGCACCACCGCCGAGGCCATCAGCGCCCCCAGGGCGTTGAGGCCCTGCAG
>JAWOBH010000078.1:0-21427 GCA_046498125.1 Prochlorococcaceae cyanobacterium
GCCGGTTTCAACGGCATTCAGATCACCTCCGGACTCTTCCATGTCTGGAGGGCCTGGGGCTTCACCAACGAGTTCCAGCTGCTCTGCACCGCCATCGGTGCCCTGGTGATGGCCGGCCTGATGCTCAACGCCGGCGTTTTCCACTATCACAAGGCCGCCCCGAAGCTGGAGTGGTTCCAGAACGTTGAGTCAATGCTCAACCACCACCTGGCTGGCCTCCTGGGTCTGGGCTCCCTGTCCTGGACCGGACACCTGCTGCATGTGTCCCTGCCCACGACGGCCCTGATGGATGCCATCGATGCCGGGGAGCCCCTGTCCATCAATGGCCAGACCATCGCCTCCTATGGCGATATTCCGCTCCCCCACGAGTTCATCAACCAGGACGTTCTCTCCCAGATCTATCCCGGTTTCGGCGCTGGTATCTCAGCTTTCTTCACCGGCAACTGGGCGGCCTACAGCGACTTCCTCACCTTCAAGGGCGGTCTCAACCCCGTCACCGGAAGCCTGTGGATGACCGACATCGCCCACCACCACCTGGCGATCGCGGTGCTGTTCATCGTGGCCGGTCACATGTACCGGACCAACTGGGGCATCGGCCACAGCATGAAGGAAATCCTGGAAGGCCAGAAGGGTGATCCCCTGCTCTTCCCGGCTCCCAACGGTCACGATGGCCTGTTCGAGTTCATGACCACCAGCTGGCATGCCCAACTGGGTGTGAACCTGGCGCTCTTCGGCTCGCTCACCATCATCGTGGCGCACCACATGTATGCGATGCCGCCCTATCCCTACATCGGGATCGACTACCCCACGCAGCTCTCGCTGTTCACCCACCACATGTGGATAGGCGGCTTCCTTGTGGTCGGCGCCGGTGCCCACGCGGCCATCGCCATGGTGCGGGACTACGACCCCGCCAAGCACATCGACAATGTGCTCGACAGGGTGCTCAAGGCCCGTGATGCCCTGATCAGCCACCTCAACTGGGTGTGCATCTTCCTGGGCTTCCACAGCTTCGGCCTCTACATCCACAACGACACCATGCGTGCCCTGGGTCGGCCCCAGGACATGTTCAGTGACTCCGCCATTGCCCTGAAGCCCATCTTCGCGCAGTGGATCCAGGGTCTCCACGCCGCTGCCGCCGGCACCACCGCTCCCAATGCCCTCGCGGGTGTGAGCGAGGTGTTCAACGGCTCCGTGGTGGCCGTGGGCGGCAAGGTGGCGGCTGGCCCCATTCCCCTGGGCACGGCGGACTTCATGGTCCACCACATCCACGCCTTCACGATCCACGTCACCGTGCTGATCCTGCTGAAGGGTGTGCTCTATGCCCGCAGCTCCCGCCTGGTTCCTGACAAGGCGAACCTCGGCTTCCGCTTCCCCTGCGACGGCCCCGGCCGTGGCGGTACCTGCCAGGTTTCAGCCTGGGACCACGTGTTCCTGGGTCTGTTCTGGATGTACAACTCCCTGTCGATCGTGATCTTCCACTTCTCCTGGAAGATGCAGAGCGACGTGTGGGGCACCGTCAACGCAGATGGCAGCGTCCAGCACATCACCAACGGCAACTTCGCCCAGAGCGCCATCACCATCAATGGCTGGCTGCGTGACTTCCTGTGGGCCCAAGCCGCACAGGTGATCAACAGCTACGGCTCGAGCTCCAGTGCCTACGGCCTGATGTTCCTGGGAGCCCACTTCATCTGGGCCTTCAGCCTGATGTTCCTGTTCAGCGGCCGCGGCTACTGGCAGGAGCTGATTGAGTCCATCGTCTGGGCTCACAACAAGCTGAAGGTGGCGCCGGCCATCCAGCCCCGTGCGCTTTCCATCACTCAGGGCCGTGCCGTGGGTGTCGCCCACTATCTTCTGGGCGGTATCGCGACCACCTGGTCCTTCTTCCTGGCCCGCATGATTGCGGTCGGCTGACCTTTCTGACCTTTCCCAATGGCAACGAAATTTCCTTCGTTCAGCCAGGGTCTGGCGCAGGACCCGACAACCCGCCGTATTTGGTACGGGATTGCCACGGCTCACGACTTCGAGAGCCACGACGGCATGACCGAGGAGCGGCTTTATCAGAAGCTGTTCTCCACCCACTTCGGACACCTGGCCGTCATCGGCCTCTGGGTTTCGGGCAACCTGTTCCATATCGCCTGGCAGGGCAACTTTGAACAGTGGGTCGCCGATCCGCTGAATGTCCGTCCCATCGCTCACGCGATCTGGGATCCCCACTTCGGTGAAGGGGCCATCAGCGCCTTCACCCAGGCCGGTGCCTCCTCTCCGGTGAACGTGGCCTACTCAGGCCTGTACCACTGGTGGTACACGATCGGCATGACCACCAATGCCGAGCTGTACCAGGGCGCCATCTTCATGATGATCCTGTCGGCGTGGGCCCTCTTCGCCGGCTGGCTCCACCTCCAGCCCAAGTTCCGGCCTTCCCTGGCCTGGTTCAAGAACGCTGAATCCCGTCTCAACCACCACCTGGCGGTTCTGTTCGGCTTCAGCTCCATCGCCTGGACCGGCCACCTGGTCCATGTGGCGATCCCCGAGTCCCGCGGCCAGCACGTGGGTTGGGACAACTTCCTCTCGGTGTCACCCCACCCGGCAGGTCTCGGTCCCTTCTTCACCGGCAACTGGGGCGTCTACGCCCAGAACCCCGACACCCCGTATCAGCTGTTCGGCACCGCCGAAGGATCCGGGACCGCCATCCTCACCTTCCTGGGTGGCTTCCATCCCCAGACCGAAGCCCTCTGGCTCACCGACATCGCCCATCACCACCTGGCGATCGGCGTGATCTTCGTGATCGCCGGCCACATGTACCGGACCAACTTCGGTATCGGCCACTCGATCCGCGAGATTCTCGAGGCTCACAACCCACCCAAGGGCACCCCCTTCGGTGGCGCCCTCGGCGCAGGCCACAAGGGTCTCTACGACACAGTCAACAACTCGCTGCACTTCCAGCTCGGTCTGGCCCTGGCCAGCCTTGGGGTGGCCACCAGCCTTGTGGCGCAGCACATGTATGCGCTGCCGTCCTATGCCTTCATCGCCAAGGACTACACCACCCAGGCAGCCCTCTACACCCACCACCAGTACATCGCCATCTTCCTGATGTGCGGTGCCTTCGCCCACGGTGCGATCTTCTTCATCCGTGACTACGACCCCGAAGCCAACAAGAACAACGTTCTGGCCCGGATGCTCGAGCACAAGGAAGCGATCATCAGCCACCTGAGCTGGGTGTCCCTGTTCCTCGGTTTCCACACCCTCGGCCTCTACGTCCATAACGATGTGGTCGTGGCCTTCGGTACCCCCGAGAAGCAGATCCTGATCGAGCCGGTGTTCGCCCAGTTCGTGCAGGCCTCCTCCGGCAAGGCCCTCTACGGCATGGATGTGCTGCTCTCCAACCCCGAGAGCATCGCCTCCACCGCCTGGCCCAACTACGGCGCCGTCTGGCTGCCCGGTTGGCTGGAGAGCCTCAACTCGGGCACCAACTCCCTGTTCCTCCAGATCGGTCCTGGTGACTTCCTGGTGCACCACGCCATCGCGCTGGGTCTCCATACCACCACCCTGATCCTGGTGAAGGGCGCCCTGGATGCCCGTGGTTCGAAGCTGATGCCCGACAAGAAGGACTTCGGCTACTCCTTCCCCTGCGACGGCCCTGGCCGTGGCGGCACCTGCGACATCAGCGCCTGGGACGCCTTCTACCTGGCCGTCTTCTGGGCCCTGAACACCGTGGGTTGGGTCACCTTCTACTGGCACTGGAAGCACCTGGCCATCTGGCAGGGCAACGTGGCTCAGTTCAACGAATCCAGCACCTACCTGATGGGCTGGTTCCGCGACTACCTGTGGCTGAACAGCTCCCAGCTGATCAATGGCTACAACCCGGCCGGCACCAACAACCTGGCTGTCTGGGCCTGGATGTTCCTGTTCGGTCACCTGGTGTGGGCCACTGGCTTCATGTTCCTGATCTCCTGGCGGGGTTACTGGCAGGAACTGATCGAGACCATCGTCTGGGCGCATCAGCGCACTCCGCTCGCCAACCTGGTGGGCTGGCGCGACAAGCCCGTGGCGCTCTCGATCGTTCAGGCCCGCGTGGTCGGTCTGGCTCACTTCACCGTGGGCTATTTCCTCACCTACGCCGCCTTCCTGATCGCTTCCACGGCCGGCAAGTTCGGCTGACCTTCACCCGATCACTGCCCCCCACTCGAGGGACACTGCAACCCCGGCTCTGGCCGGGGTTTTTTCATGCCTGACCCTTCATGGCCGGCGCCTCATGGCTGGCTCTGGCTGGCCTCCAGGTAGTTGCTGCGCACGTAGGCCCAGTCTTCGCAGCGGAGTTCGTCGCCGTCGGTGATCGCCCGCTCACCGTGCTGGCACTCCACCATCGCTTGATGGCCCTGGCGCATCAGTTCCTCGTTGACCCTGGCATTGCAACCGCCCAGGGCCACCCCGAGCGGCAGCAGGCTGGCCAGCAGGGCCCGGCCCCAGATCCGTTCTCGTGGCCCGTGCTTCAGAGCTGGCCGGCACGGGTGTGGGCCCTGGCAGTGCAGGCGTGCGAGGGGTGGGCGCTGGAGGCGCCATGGTTGTGGTGTTGGCATCAAAAAAGCCCCGCAGAGCGGGGCTGGTGAAGGGTGAAAGAGGAAGCAAGCGATCGCTGGGCTGGGCTGGTGGAGCAAGTCCGCTCAGTTCAGCCGCGCGCCAGTTCAGCCGGCGCTCCAGACGCCGCCCAGCTGGGCCAGGGGGCTGTTGAGGGCAATGCTGGCCAGGAACCAGGCGAAGGCGGCACCGCCGCAGCCACCGAGCCAGAAGCCGCTGGCGAACTCAGCCCAGCCGGCCTTGGTGAACAGGTCGGCAGGCGGATTGTCGATGGTGGCATCGGCTGGCTGCACGTTCGGGCCGCTCCCGGCTGTGCCGTAGATCGAGAGGCACACGGTGAGGATCGACACCAGCCCGATCGCGCCCAGCAGCCCGGCGGTGCTGGCGTAGTCGGTCATGCGCAGGGGGCCGGTGAAGGCGAAGGGCCCATAGAGCAGGTAGCCGTGGGCCATCCCCACCTCCAGGCCCCGGCGGTTCGGAGACAGGGAGGGTCGATAGGCCGGGAGCGCGTTCAGGAACGCCTTGCTGAAGTAGCTGCTGTTCACGGGGGTGGCCAGATTGCCGACGCAGGGGTCGGCCACGGGGGTCACAGTCATGGGGTGGTGAAAAAGGGCTGGAGGGAACCGGGCTGGAGGGACAGGGGGGGCGTGAGTGGCTGCCTCACTCGGTGGCTTCGATCACGTTGAACAGCAGGGCCATGGCCACAGCCGCGCCGAGAATGCCCACGAGGGGAACCAGCACCGAAGGCATCCAGGCGGCAGCAAAATCTCCAGTCATGACAAGGGCCGATACTTACCATCGGCACTGTAAAGATCGCCGCTGGACGCGCCTTTTGGCCGCCCCGGTGGCGACATAAAAGTTCAATCCATGGGTCCGTCGATCGTTGCCGGGGCAGCCGCCCTGTTGCTGGTTCTCACCTGGAGCCTGCGCCGCCGCAGCCCGCCGGCCCTGCTGCGCTCCACCGATGCCAGTGCCATCGCCGCCCTCAACCGGGCCCAGATCGCCCTGCTGGGTTCAGGGCCCAGCCGCGACACGGCTGGCCCTGCGGGAGGCACGGCCGCCTCGCCAGGCGCTCCGGCAGCGACGCTCGAGGCGGCGGTCGATGGCGCCATTCCGCCCCCGGGCGATGCCCGCCGACGCGCCCAGCTCAGGGCCCGGCTGGAGCTGCAGCTGCGCGGCGACGGCCAGCAGCGGCTCCAGGCCATGGGCATCGCCCGGCGCTGGGGCCGGCGGGAGGCCCTGCCGGTGTTACGCCGCGGCCTGCGCGATGTGGACCCTCGCGTGGTGCAGGAGGCGGCCCTGGGGCTGGACCGCTTCCGCCGCTGTCCCCTGGCGGCCGCCAGTGCGGGCCCTCAGCGACCACTGCCACCCAACGTCTCGCGCACCCGGTAGATCGGTCGACCCTGGCTCTCGTGATAGGTGCGCATCTGCAGTTCGGCCAGCAGGCCGAAGCAGAACAGCTGCACGCCGGTGAGGAAGCTGATCAGGGCCATCAGCAGCAGGGGCCGATCCCCCAGATCGATCCCGAAGAGCAGTTTCTCACCCACCAGCCAGAGGCTGATCAGCAGCCCCGCGCCCATCGCCGCCAGTCCGCCGCCGCCGAACACGTGCATGGGGCGGGTGAGGAAGCGCTTCATGAACCACACCGTGAGCAGGTCCATCAGCACCCGGTAGGTGCGATCGATGCCGTAGTTGCTGCGGCCGAAGCGACGGGGCTGGTGGTTCACCTTCACCTCGGCCACCCGGGCTCCCTCGATCGCCGCCAGGGCGGGCAGAAAGCGATGCAGCTCGCCGTAGAGGTTGAGGTCGTCGATCACCTCGCGTCGGTAGGCCTTCAGGGAGCAGCCGTAGTCGTGCAGTCGCAGGCCGGTGACGCCCCCGATCAGGCGGTTGGCCAGTCTGCTGGGCAGCAGGCGGCTGACGGCGCCGTCCTGGCGCTCGTGGCGCCAGCCGCTCACCAGGTCATACCCCTCACCCAGGCGCTGCAGCAACAGGGGGATGTCGCCGGGATCGTTCTGCAGATCGCCGTCGAGGGTCACGATCACATCCCCCCGACTGGTGTCAAAGCCTGCGGCCATGGCGGCCGTCTGGCCATAGTTGCGGCGCAGCAGCACCGCCACCAGCTCGGGAACGTCCTTCTGCAGCTGCCGCAGCACCGCCGCCGTGCCATCCCCGGAGCCGTCATCCACAAGCACCAGCTCGAAGTCCAGTCCCAGGGGACGGATAGCGTGGAGCAGCTCCTTCAGCAGCAGTGGCAGGGTCTGCGCCTCGTTGTAGAGCGGCACCACCACCGAGAGATCCACAGCGCCACCGCAGCCTGGGAGGAACCTACGCGGGCAGGGCACTGCCGTCGTGGCAGCGCATCACCCGCCCGGCCCCGCGCAGCTCACGGCGGTAGTGCTGGGCTACCGGGTGCGGGTTGCGGGGGCTGAGATCGTCGATGCCCAGACCATTGCGGCCGTGTTCCCGCCCCGAGCTGTGCAGGTAGCGTCCCTCACCCAGATGCAGCCCCACGTGGGTGCAGCGCTGTGGGCTGCCGAAGAAGATCAGATCACCCGGCTCCAGCAGCTGACTCTGGCCGGGCCGCACGGCGACCGGCTGGCAGAAGCGCTCCTGCAGGTAGGCGTCCCGGGGCAGCCAGACGCCCACGCTGGCGAAGGCGGCCTGCACCACCCCGGAGCAGTCGAAGTCGGGGCCGACCGCGCCGCCCCACAGGTAGGTGTTGGGGCGCTCCGCCGCCGCCAGGGCCCAGGCGATCACCCGGGGCAGCAGCGGCTGGATGGCGGAGCGCTGCAGCAGCCGCGGCCGGGGTGGGCTGGCAGCCACGGCGATCCCCAGCAGGGCTTGTGGGTTCACCCAGCCCGGATAGCCGTCCTCCAGAAGCCGCACCCGCAGCCTCACCTGCTGGGCCGACGGGCTTCCGGCCAGCGCGGGGCCCAGCACCTGCAACCGGCGCCCGGCGGCGGCCTGGGTGGCCAGCCCCTCTCCCCTGGGCCGGGCCTGGAGATCGAGCGCGGCGCGCAGTTCCCAGATGCTGCCGGGCCGCAGCAGCTCAGCCGCCACCGGTGTCGCGATGCCGGCCGAGTTGGCGGCTGACTCGAAGGGCAGGGAGGGCATGCCTAATCTCGCCGCAACAGGTGCCGGTCGTGATGGCGTTCTACAGCCCCAGTCCGGCCATGGACCAGACCCTGGCAGATCTGGTGCGGGCGCTGGAACTGCAGGACCGCTCCGGCCTGGGTCAGCAGCTCTCGATCACCTGGGTGCGCTACCCGGCCTCCCCGCGGTTGGCCGGCACGGCCGCCGGCAGGGGCGCGAGCTGGGGAGGCAACCGCCAGCGCTACCCGGCCAGTGTGGTCAAGCTGGTGTATCTGATTGCCGCTGAGGCCTGGCTGCAGGACGATCTGCTGGTGGACGAGCCCGAGCTGCGCCGCGCCCTGGCGGCCATGATTCAGGACTCCAGCAACGATGCCACCGGCCTGGTGGTGGATCTGCTCAGTGGCACCACCAGCGGCCCGACATTGCCGGCGGCGGTGATGGCCAGCTGGATCGAGCAGCGGCAACTGGTGAACCAGTGGCTGGCCGGCCTTGGCTGGCCCGAGCTGGAGGGGGTGAATGCCTGCCAGAAAACCTGGGGCGACGGGCCGTTCGGACGGGAGCGGGAGTTTTACGGGTCCAGCCTGGAGAACCGCAACCGCCTCAGCAGTGAGGCCATCGCCAGGCTGCTGCAGGCCGTGATGGCCTCAGACCTGGTGTCGCCGCCCGCCTGCGGGCGCATGCAGGCACTGCTGGCCCGCAGCCTCGATCCCCACCAGCGAGCGGCCGATCCGGAGAATCAGGTGGATGGTTTTCTCGGCGAGGGACTGCCACCGGGGGCGCAGCTGTGGAGCAAGGCCGGCTGGATGAGCCAGGCGCGCCACGATGCCGCCTACGTGGAGACTGAGGGTCACGATCCCTTTGTCCTGGTGGTGTTCGGCGAGGGGGAGGCCTGCGCGGCAGACATCACACTGCTGCCCGAGATCGCCCGCAGGCTCAGCGCTGCCTGCAGGATCGAGTGATGGAGATCTGATAACGGAGAGGGAGGGATTCGAACCCTCGACAGAAGTTGCCTCCTGTAACTCCTTAGCAGGGAGCCGCTTTCAACCGCTCAGCCACCTCTCCAGGGGCCCGAAGAGCTTATCAGCGCGCCGCGTGGCCACCGCCTTTCAGCCGCAGCTGCTCAGCCGGGGCAGCCGGTGCTTGAAGCCACAGAGGATCTCCCAGGGGATGGTGCCGCAGCGATCGCTCCACTCCCCCGGGGTGATCTCCTGGCCGCCATCGCTGCCCAGCAGGGTCACCACCGCGCCTACCTCCAGAGCCGGGCAGTCGGTGGCATCCACGATCAGCTGGTCCATGGTGATCGCCCCCACCTGGGGAAGCCGCTGGCCACGGAACAGCACCTCCAGCTGGTTGGAGAGGGCACGGGGCACGCCATCGGCGTAGCCGATCGCCAGCACGGCCAGCCGGCTGGGCCGCCGGGTTCGGAAGCGGTGGCCGTAGCTCACCCCCATCCCCGCCGCCAGCTCACGGATGAGGGTGACGCGGGCACGCAGGGCCATGGCCGGTTGCAGCGCCACCACCCCATCCAGATGGGGCGCCGGCGAGTGCCCGTAGAGGGCCAGTCCCACCCGCGCCAGGTCGTAGTGCAGGGAGGGGTTGCTGATGGCTCCGGCGGAGTTGGCCAGGTGCCGGCAGCCCGGATCGAGGCCCTGCTGTCGCAGGCTGGTGAGCACGGCCTCAAAGCGCTGCTGTTGCTGCCGGGTGAGGCCGCCATCCCCGCCGGGGGGCAGATCTGCGCTGGCCAGATGGGAGTACACGCCGGCCAGCTGCACCGCCTCGAGTCCCGCGATCGCCGCCACCAGCTGGGGGCCCTGCTCCCAGTCCACCCCCAGGCGGGCCATGCCCGTATCCAGCTTCAGCTGCAGTGCCATCCGCCGGCCCTGGCCGCTGGCCAGGTTGTGGCAGAGCCGGGCCTCCCTCAGGCTGCTGATCGTGGGCATCAGGCGCCAGTGCAGGCAGGAGCGCAGATCCTGCTCATGGCTGAGTCCGCCGAGCACGAGCACCGGAGCCTCGATGCCGGATCGGCGCAGTTCGATGCCCTCGGCCAATGTGGCCACCCCCAGGCTGGCGGCGCCGCCGGACAGCGCCGCGCGGGCCACGTTGAGGGCCCCGTGGCCGTAGCCATCGGCCTTGACCACGGCCATCAGTTCACTGGCCCCGAGATGGCGGCGCAGGGCCCTGGCATTGGCCTCGAGTGCCGCCGCATCCACCTCCACCCAGGCGCGCTGGCGCTCCAGCCCGCTCACCCCATCAGGCTGGACCGTCGTCGACTCGCTGCCTGCCGGCAGGCCTGGCTTGGTCGCCTGGGTCACGACGTGCTACCAACACTCGCCCTAGCATCGCTTCCATCTGCCTCTCTGGCGTGGGCCGGTGCTGAGATGGGCCATGTTCTCGTCCTGAATGCCTCCTACGAGCCCCTGAACATCACCAGTTGGCGCCGGGCCATGGTGATGTTGCTCAAGGGCAAGGCCGAGGGCCTGGAGCACGATCCCGCCCGGGTGATCCGCGACGATCTGCTGCTTCCCACGGTGATTCGCCTGCGCCAGTTCGTGCGGGTGCCCTACAAACCGTTGCCGCTCACCCGCCGCAATCTCTTCCAGCGCGATGCCCATCGCTGCCAGTACTGCGGCTACGGCGGCGATCGGCTCTCGATCGACCACATCCTCCCCCGCAGTCGCGGCGGCACCGACAGCTGGGAGAATGTGACCACCGCCTGCCTGCCCTGCAACGTGCGCAAGGGCAACCGCACCCCCCGGGAGGCTGGGATGGCCCTGGCGCGGCGCCCCCACCGGCCCCTCAGTGGCCCTGGGTTCGAGGCCAGCCGGCTGGTGCGTGCCGGCCAGCACCGGGAGTGGGCCAAGTATGTGATCGGCCTGGAGGTGATCGACGGGAACGGCGGTGACGGCGCCAGCCTGGTGGCCGAGGGGATGGTGGCCTAGGAGCTGGTGGCCGGGGAGGCGGCCAGCTCCTCCAGCTGACGGGCTTGGTCGGCGGCGATGCAGGCACCGATCAGATCGCCCAGCTCACCGTTGAGCACCGGCTCGAGCGTGAAATTACGGCCCAGCCGGTGGTCGGTCACCCGGTTGTCCTTGTAGTTGTAGGTGCGGATCTTCTCGCTGCGGTCGCCGCTGCCCACCTGGGCCAGGCGGGCGGAGCGTTCGCGGGCATTGGCCTGGGCCAGCTCGCGCTCGTAGAGCTTGGCCCGCAGAATCTCCAGGGCCAACTCACGGTTCTGCAGCTGGGAGCGCTGCTGGGTGCAGAAGATGCGGATGCCGCTGGGTCGGTGGAACAGGTCCACGGCCGTTTCCACCTTGTTCACGTTCTGACCACCGGCCCCACCGGAGCGGGCGGTGCTGATCTCCAGATCGCCGGGCTCGATCCGCACCTCCACCGGATCGGCCTCCGGCATCACCGCCACCGTGGCGGTGGACGTGTGCACCCGGCCCTGGGATTCGGTTGCCGGAACCCGCTGCACCCGATGGACACCGGCCTCGAACTTCAGTTGGCTGAACACCCCCTCGCCGCGAACGGCCAGGATCAGCTCCCGGTAGCCCCCCAGCTCGGCCTCCGAGGCGCTCACAGGATCCACTCGCCAGCCGCTGCTCTGGGCGTAGCGCTCATACATCCGGGCCAGGTCGCCGGCCCAGATGGCCGCTTCATCCCCACCCGCCCCGGCGCGGATCTCCAGCATCACGCTGCGGGCGTCGCGGGGGTCGCTGGGCAGCAGCGCCAGGGTGAGCCGCTGGCGCAGGGCTGCCATCTGCTGATCCAGCTGGGCCAGTTCCTCGGTGGCCAGCTCAGCCATGGCCGCATCGTCGCGCTGCTCCCGCAGCAGCTCGGCGGCCTGGCGGTGCTGCTGTTCCAGTTGCTGCAGCAGCTGCTGGTCGAGCACCAGAGGTTCCAGCCTGGAGCGCTCGCGGGCGATCCGCTGCAGCTCGACCGGGTTGGAGGCCACATCGGGATCGGCCAGCTGCCGCTCCAGCGCCGTGAAGGTGCGGCGGGCCGTCTCCAGACGCTCGTGCAGCAGAGAAGGGTCCATAACGGGATCCTCGCAGCGACCGCCGCGGCTGATCAGCAGAAAGCCGGATACCCGATGGCATCCGGCCGTTGGCAGGCCCCGGGTCGGGGCTGCTCAGGAGGTGGCCTTCAGGCGTCGGTCTCGGCGGGAGTCACATCGCCGGCATTGGCCTCGGTTGCTTTGGGTTCAGCGGCTTTGGGCTCAGCGGCGGCGTTGTTGCTGGCACCGGCCATGCCGTACTTGCGCATGAAGCGGTCGACGCGGCCCTCGGTGTCGAGAATCTTCTGGGTACCGGTGTAGAAGGGGTGGTTGCCACTCCACACGTCCACGTGGATCTCGGGCTGGGTGGAGCCGGTGGTCATCACCACCTCCCCATTGCAGATCACCTTGGCGTCGGGATACCAGGTGGGATGGATATCGGCCTTGGGCATGGTCAGCGCTTGGAGAACTGGGGAGCTTTGCGGGCTTTTTTCAGACCGTACTTGCGGCGCTCCTTGGCGCGAGGGTCACGGCTGAGATGGCCCTCGGTTTTGAGAGGGCCACGATTGTCGGGGGACAGGTCGCAGAGGGCCCTGGCCGCACCCTGCTTGATCGCGTCAGCCTGGCCGGTGAGGCCGCCACCGCGCACGTTCACCAGCAGGTCGTACTCGCCTTCCAGACCGAGGGTCTGCAGGGGGGCTTTGACAGAGGCCAGGTACACCGGGTTGTAGTTGAGGTAGTTGTCCCCGGGACGACCGTTGATGGTCACGGATCCACTGCCCGGCACCACCCGCACGCGGGCGACGGCGGTCTTGCGGCGACCGGTACCCCAGTAGACGACGTTGGAGGAGCTCATTGGGCAGCAGCAGCGGGATCGAGGGCGAGAACCTGGGGATTCTGGGCGGCATGGGGATGGTCGCTGCCCTTGTAGACCTTTAGCTTGCGGAACAGCTGGCGGCCCAGGGCGTTGTGAGGAAGCATCCCCTTCACGGCCTTCTCCACGATCCGCTCGGGAATGCGGGCCTGGAGGTGGGCGAAGGTTTCGGTCTTCATGCCCCCGGGACGACCGGAGTGGCGCCGGTAGAGCTTCTGGGTGGGCTTGTTGCCGCTCACCCGGATGCGCTCAGCGTTGATGATGATGACAAAGTCCCCGGTGTCGAGATGGGGGGTGTAGCTGGGCTTGGTCTTGCCCCGCAGCACGGCGGCCACTTCGCTGGCCAGACGGCCGAGGGTCTGATCCGCAGCGTCCACCAGATACCACTGGCGGTCGATCGAATCGATGGAAGGCAGGGGAGTCTTGTTCATAGCGCCTGGTCGGGCACCGGCAGGCCGTAGGGGGCTGGGCTGGCGGTCGAGGGTATGGCGGCACGCAGCCAGCTGGCTGAGCTGCGAGGGTCGCGATCTCCTCAACCTACCGCTTGGCCTGTGGAGGGGCCTGCGGATCGGCGGCGGGGCAGCGTGGAAGCGATCGACGGCCGCGACGGATGAGGGACTCCGGGATGGGGCGCTCAGGACGGCGGCTGGCCCGGGCTGGCATCGAGGCTGTTGCCTGCTCTGCCTTGACCCGGCTTGGTCTCCGGTGACGCGGAGCCTGGAGGATCGCAGACCGGTGGGTCGCAGTGACCCAGCTGATACCGCGGATGGCAATCGTACCAGGCGGCCTTGGGGAACACCGGTTGCGGGTAGCCCACGCGCAGCAGACACAGCCCCTGGGGTGGAGCGGCCTCCTTCACAGCCGTTCGCTGCCCATGACGCCAACGCCGTTCGAAATCGTCTGGGTCCAGTCGCCCTTCCCCCAGGGCCACCAACTGCCCCATCAGCAGCCGCACCATGCCGTAGAGGAAGCCGCTGGCCTGCAGCTCCACGGTGATCAGATCACCCTGGCGATCCACCTGGACGTCCTGGAGGCAGGTGCGGCTGTGACGGCGTCTGCTGCCGGCTCGCTGGAAGGCCGCGAAGTCGTGCTCCCCCAGCATCGGCGCCAGGGCCGTGGCCATGGCGGCCTCGGCGATGGGCACCTGGTAGCGGTGCCAGCTCCAGGGGGCCAGGAACAGGTTGGGCCGGCAGCCGTTGTAGATGGTGTAGCGGTAGCGCCGGTAGCTGGCCGAGAAGCAGGCATGCCAGCTGGACGGCACCGGGGCGGCGGCGCGCACCCGCAGCGTCGGCGGCAAGCGGCCGTTGAGGGCCTTGGGCCAGCGCTGGGCCGGGATCGGTCCGGCGCAATCGAAGTGCACCACCTGGGCGGCGGCATGCACCCCCGTATCGGTGCGACCGGCGGCCAGGCAGCGGCCCGGGCCCAGGGGATCGAGGCTGGCCAGGGCCTCCTCGAGTGTGGCCTGGACGCTGGAGGCATTGTGTTGGCGCTGCCAGCCATGGAAGGCGCTGCCGTCGTACTGAAGGCACAGAGCGATGCGCCGAAGAGCTGGACCTGCCATCAGCGCAGCGGCTTGCTGGGCAGGGCCTGGCTGGGGGCCAGCCGTGTCAGACGAGTTCGATGATCGCCATTTCGGCGTTGTCGCCGCGCCGCGGCACCGTGCGCAGGATGCGGGTGTAGCCACCGCTGCGGTCGCCGTAGCGCTCCTGGGCCTTGTCGAACAGGGCGTGCACGAGTTGTTTGTCGTAGATGTAGCCGATGGCGCGGCGGCGGGCGGCGAGGCTGCCGTCCTTGGCCAGGGTGATCATGCGCTCGGCCTCATCCCGGAGGGCCTTGGCGCGGGCCTTGGTGGTGGTCACCCGCCCTTCACGGATGAGCTGGGTGGTGAGGCCACGCAGCATCGCCTTGCGTTGGTCGGCGGGACGTCCCAGCTGGGGGACTCGGCATTGGTGTCGCATGGTGCTTGGGTCGGAAGAGTGTCAAAGGCCGCCGATCAGGCGCTGGCGCGGCTCTGGGGCAGGGTGATGCCGATGCGCTCAAGCGCTTCGATCACCTCATCGGCCGACTTGGAGCCGAAGTTCTTGATCTCCAGAAGATCTTCATAGCTGAAGCCCATCAGGTCACTCACCGAGTTGACCTGGGCGCGCTTGAGACAGTTGTAGGCGCGCACCGACAGGTTCAGCTCTTCCAAGGGAATCTGGGCCTCGGCGGAAGGCTCCGGTTCCTGGCCGGGCTCTTCCTCAGCGGTGAGGCTGGCCAGGGGCTGGAACAGGGCGATCAGCTGATTGGCCGCCTGGGCCATGGCGTCATCGGGGCTGAGGCTGCCGTCGGTCTCGATCTCCAGCCGCAGCCGCTCACGGGCGGAGCCGCCCTCGCCCACCGCGGTTTCATCAACGGTGTAGTTCACCCGCTTGACGGGCTTGAACACGGCGTCGATCTGGAGCAGATCGATGGCGCTGGTGTCTTCGCTGTGGCGGTCGACAGGCCTGTAGCCCACACCCCGCTCCACATGCAGCTCCAGTTCGAGGCTGTGGCCATCGGCCACGGTGGCGATCAGACGGGTGGGATCGATCACCTGCACTTGGGAGGAGAACTGCAGATCGGCGGCGGTGACGGTGGCGGGGCCGCTGGCCATCAGACGGCCGATCTCCAGCTCGCGGCTGCGGCTGTGGACGGCGATCTGCTTGCAGTTCAGGAGAATGTCCAGCACGTCCTCTCGCACGCCGGGAATGGTGGCGTACTCGTGGTTGACCCCGGCGATGCGCACTGCGGTGATGGCGCTGCCCTCGAGGGCGCCGATCAGCACGCGTCGCAGGGCGTTGCCCAGGGTGGTGGCCTGACCGCGGTCCAGTGGACCGATCAGAAACACTCCGGTCTGCGAGCGGTCGTCGTCGACCTGATGCTCGATCCGGTCAATTTGGTAGTGCAGCACGGCTGAAGGCTCGAAGGTTGGAGGGCGTCCCGGATGAGGGGCAGGGGGCGGCTCGGATCAGACGCGACGGCGCTTGGCACGGCGGCAGCCGTTGTGGGGCAGCGGCGTGACGTCGCGGATCAGGGTGATTTCCAGGCCAGCCACCTGCAGGGCGCGAATGGCCGTCTCCCGGCCGGAACCCGGGCCCCGCACCAGCACCTCGATCTGGCGCATGCCCTGGTCGAGGGCCCGGCGGGCGGCGGCTTCAGCGGCTGTCTGGGCAGCGAAGGGGGTGCCCTTGCGGGCTCCCTTGAAGCCACTGGCGCCGGCCGAACTCCAGGCGATCACCTCACCGGCCGTGTCGGTGATCGACACGATCGTGTTGTTGAAGGTGCTCTGGATGTGGGCCACGCCGTTGGGAACGTTGCGCTTGGCCTTCTTGGCACCGGACTTCTGGGGAGGTTTGGCCATGGGGGAAAACCTGCAGCGGCAGGGAGGTGATCAGGTGGAAACGGGGCTTCTGGTGACGACTCGGCGGTGACCACTGAGGCCTCCGGGGTGATGCCCATTGGGATGGGCAAGCCGAAGAGACAGTGGACGCCAGCCTCAAGGTCCCGGTGAGAGGACGGCCGGCAGAGCCCGGAGCAGGCCCCGAGGAACGGGGCCGGGCGGTTACTTCTTCTTGCCCGCCACGGTCTTGCGGGCGCCGCGACGGGTGCGGGCATTGGTGCGGGTGCGCTGGCCGCGCACGGGCAGCCCGAGGCGATGGCGGCGCCCCCGCAGGCAGCCGATGTCCTGCAGGCGCTTGAGGGCCATGCCCTCCTGGCGACGCAGATCTCCCTCAAGGGTGAAGCTCTCGGCGGCACCGCGCAGCTTCTGCACGTCGCCGTCACTGAGATCCTTCACCCGGATGTCTGGGTTCACGCCGCTTTTGGCGAGAATCTTCTGGGCGCGGGTGAGACCGATCCCATACACATAGGTGAGGGCAATCTCAACCCGCTTGTCGCGGGGGATATCGACGCCGGCAATCCGAGCCACGGGCAAACAAGTGAAGGGCAGAAAACGCCCGCCGCATCCAGTGGGCAGAGCGGAGGGCAGGGGCGGCCGCTGGGGCCATGGGCCAGGGAACTCAGCCCTGGCGCTGCTTGTGCTTGGGATTGGTGCAGATCACCATCACCCGGCCGTGGCGACGGATCACCCGGCACTTCTCACACATCTTCTTGACTGAGGCACGCACCTTCATGGCGGTGGGCTCTCCGAATTTGCAAACCGCCAACCTATCACAGCGGCCAAGCCTGGCTGCTCACTCCAGCAGGGCGGTGATGCGCTCGCCGATCTGCTCCACGCTGCCCTCAGCTTCCACCGCCTGGAGCAGACCCTGCTCCCGGTAATAGCGGATCAGGGGGGCGGTCTGCTCGCGGTAGACCTCGAGACGGTGACGGATCACCTGCTCGTTGTCGTCGGCGCGGCCACGGCTGAGCAGCCGCTGGATCAGCACGGCGTCGTCGAGTTCCAGCAGCACCACCAGCTCGATCGGCTGGCCCAGCTCGGCGAGCAGGGCCGCCAGGGCCTCGGCTTGCGGAAGGTTGCGCGGGAACCCGTCCAGCAGCCAGCCCTCCCCCTCGCTCTGGGCCTCGAGCCGTTGGCGCACGATGGCCAGCACCAGGGCATCGCTCACCAGTTCGCCGCGGGCCATCACCGCTTCGGCCTCCTGGCCCAGGGGGCTGCCGGCGGCGACTTCGGCCCGCAGCAGCTCACCGGTGGAGAGGTGCAGCAGGCCGCGGGCGCTGGCCAGCCGCTGGGCCTGGGTTCCCTTGCCGGCGCCGGGGGGGCCGAGGAACAGGAGACGCTGCTTCATCGTGGGCTGAGTCTGAATCAGGGGACGCATGGGGGGGCTGGATCTGGACAGAGGGCAGGGCCGCTGACCCTGTCGGATCACTGGCGCACCATGCCCTCATAGCGCTGGGAGATCACATAGGTCTGCACCTGCTTGGCCGTGTCGATGGCCACACCCACCAGGATCAGCAGGGAGGTGGCACCCAGACCCTGGAAGGTGCGCACCTGGGTGGCGCCCTCCACGGCGGATGGAATGATCGCCACGGCCCCCAGGAACAGGCCGCCCAGCAGCGTGAGTCGGTTCTGCACCCCACTGAGGTAGGTGGCGGTGGCGGATCCGGGCCGCACCCCGGGAATGGCCACCCCGCCCCGCTTGAGATTGCTGGCGATGTCCACGGGGTTGACCGTGAGGGAGGCGTAGAAGAAGGAAAAGCCGCAGATCAGGGCGAAGAACAGCAGGGCGTAGAGCCAGGGGGTGCTGCTGTTGGGGTTGAGGTAGCCGGCCAGCTGGATCAGCCAGGGAGCACCGGTGAGGTTGGCAATGGTGAGTGGCAGGAACACCACCGCCGAGGCAAAGATGATCGGCATCACCCCTCCGGCGTTCAGCTTCAGGGGCAGGTAGCTCTGGCGGGCGGCCAGCACCCCGGCCCCGCCCACCTGGCGCTTGGCACTCACGATCGGGATGCGGCGGTTGCCCTCCTGCACGAAGATGATGCCCACGATCGTCACCAGGAACACCAGCACCAGCACGACGATGCCGCCAACGGTGGCGCGGTCACCGCTCTGGGCCAGCTCGATGGTGGAGCCCAGGGCCCTCGGCAGGGTGGCCACGATGTTCACGAAGATCACCAGGGAGGCGCCCTGGCCGATGCCGCGCTCGGTGATCACCTCACTGATCCACATCACCACCATCGAGCCGGTGACCAGGGCCAGGGCGGTCTGGATCACGAACACGGGCTCCGACAACCCCTGGGTGGCGTACTGGCGCAGGATCAGCGCGAACACCACACTCTGCAGAATCCCCCAGCCCAGGGCCACATAGCGGGTGATCTGGGCGATTTTGCGGCGGCCGGCCTCGCCCTCGTTCTTCTGCAGATCCTCCAGCTGGGGAATGGCCGCCGTGAGCAGCTGGATGATGATCGAGGCGTTGATGAACGGCAGGATCCCCAGAGCGAACACGCCCAGGGTGGAGAGGCCCCCGCCGGTGAAGATGTCGAGGAAGCCGATCAGCTGGCCGCCGCGGGCCAGGAACTCCTGAAAGGCCACCCTGTCGATGCCGGGCACCGGGATGTAGATGCCCACACGCACCAGCAGCAGCAGGCCGAGGGTGGTGAGCACCCGGTCGCGCAGTCCCTTGGATTGGATCAGTTGGCCGAGAATTTCGCCGGCACTGGGATTGCGACCCCGACTGACGAGCATGGTGACAGGGGCGGGAGGGAGGACAGATGGCAAAAAGCCGCCCGCCGGACGACCGGTCGGACGGCTCAGACCCTAGGGCGTCAGGCGCGGGAGCCCTGGCCGGTCGTGGCGCTCAGACCAGTTCGCAGCTGCCGCCGGCGGCCTCGATCTTGCTGCGGGCCGAGGCCGTGAACGCGGCTGCCTGCACTGTGAGCTTCACCGCCAGATCGCCCTCGCCGAGGATCTTGAGGGGGTGTTTGGGGTTGGTCACGATGCCGGCCTCGACCAGGGAATCAAGCGACACGGTGCTGTCGGCCTTGCAGTCGGCGAGCTTGCCCACGTTGAGCACGGTGTAGTGCTTGGGATTCACCAGCTCAAAGTGCTTGAGCTTGGGAATGCGCCGGTAGAGGGGCATCTGGCCACCCTCGAACCCGGGGCGGGTGGGACGGCCGGAGCGGGACTTCTGACCGCGCATGCCGAAGCCACAGCTGGCGCCCTGACCGGCGGCGATGCCTCGGCCCTTGCGCAGCTTGCGACGCCGGGCCCCGGGGTTGGTTTTCAGTGACTGGAGAGTGATGCTCATGGCGAGGCCTCAGGAGTAGATCTGCTCAAGGGAGATGCCTCGCTCCTGGGCAGTCTCCTTGTGGGTACGCAACAGGCCCAGGGCGTCGATGGCGGCGCGGGCGTTGTTGAGGGGAGTCTTGGAGCCCAGACGCTTGGCGAGGACGTTTTTGATGCCCGCCAGCTCCAGCACCGTGCGGATCGAGCCGCCGGCGATCACCCCGGTGCCCGGTGCGGCAGGGCGAATCAGCACGCTGGCGGCGCCGTCGCGGCCATTGCTGAGGGTGGGGATGGAGCTGTGACGGGTGAGGGGCACCTTCACCAGGTGCTTCTTGCCATCGGCCACACCCTTGCGCACGGCGCCGATGACATCACCGGCCTTGCCGACGCCGACGCCCACCTGGCCCTTTTCATTGCCCACCACGACTATGGCCCGGAAGCTCATCTTCTTGCCGCCTTTCACGGTCTTGGAGACGCGGCGGATCTGCACCACCCGCTCCTGCCATTCGGAATCGCGCTCCTGGCCCCGGCGGCCACCATCGCGGCCGCGGCCGCCCCGGCGCTCGCCGCCCCGGCCTTCACTGCGCCCGCGCCGCTCCTGCTGGCCGGCGGCTGCCGCCGGCACATCGGCTGCTGCCGGCACGTTGCTGGTCTGAACTTGGTCGTTGGTTTCGGTCATGGTGAGAGCAGGGATCAGAACTGAAGGCCCGCTTCCCGGGCGGCATCAGCCAGGGCCTTGACCCGGCCGTGGTACAGGTTGCCGCCGCGATCGAAGACCACCTGGGTGATGCCCTTGGCGAGGGCGCGCTGGGCCACCAGCTGGCCCACGGCCAGCGACGCATCGCAGCTGGCGGCGCCCTTGAGGCTGGTGCGCAGCTCCTTGTCGACGGTGGAGGCCGAGCACAGGGTGCTCTGGGCGCCGTCGTCGATCACCTGGGCGTAGATGTGGTTGTTGGAGCGGAACACGGCCAGACGGGGACGCTCGGCGGTGCCGCCCAGATGGCGGCGCAACCGGCGATGGCGTTTCTGGGTCTGCTGTTTGCGGGAAAGGGAAGACATGGGAATACAGGGAAAAAGCGCTCAGACAGACCTCATTTCTTGCCGGTCTTGCCGGCCTTGCGCAGGATCCGCTCGCCCTCGTACTTGATGCCCTTGCCCTTGTAGGGCTCGGGCGGGCGGATGGCCCGAACCTTGGCGGCCTCATTGCCGACAAGTTCCTTGTTGGCGCCGGACACCACCACGGTGGTGTTGCCCTCCACCGCGAAGCTGATGCCTTCGGGCGGGACCAGTTCCACCGGGTGGCTGTAGCCGGCGCTCACCACCAGCTTCTTGCCCTGCACGGCGGCCCGGTAGCCCACGCCGGTGATCTCGAGTTTGCGACTGAAGCCCTGGCTCACCCCTTCGACCATGTTGGCCACCAGGGTGCGGCAGAGGCCATGGCGTTCGCGGCTGCGGCGGTTGTCGCCTGACGGAGTCACCACGATGGTGGTGCCCTCCTGGCTGATGCTCACCCCTTCGGGCAGGGTGCGGCTGAGTTCCCCTTTGGGGCCCTGGACGGTGACGTCAAGGCCGTTGAGGCTGACGGTCACCTTGTCGGGGACGGGGATGGGTGCTTTACCGATACGTGACATGGATCGTTCTCCTGATCAGTAGACGTAGCACAGCACTTCGCCGCCGACGCGCTGCTTGCGGGCGTCGCGATCACTCATCACTCCCTTGGAGGTGGAGATGATCGCCACACCCAGGCCACCGAGCACCTTCGGCAGCTGGCGGGTGTTCTTGTAGATGCGCAGGCCGGGTTTGCTGACCCGCTGCACCGAGCGGATGGTGGGCTGGCGGTGCTTGCCGCTGTACTTCAGCTCCAGCACCAGCTTGCGGCCGATGCCCTCGCCCTCCTCGCTGATGCCGGAGATGAAGCCCTCCTGCTGGAGCACATCAGCGATGCTGCGCAGCAGCCTGGAAGCGGGGATGCTGGTGGTTTCGTGCCGCTTCTCACTCGCATTGCGGATGCGGGTGAGCATGTCGGAAATGGGGTCGTGATTGGCCATGGATCAGGTCCGAAGAGGGCTCAGTTGCTGCGGAACGGCATTCCCATCTCGCGGAGGAGGGCCCGGCCCTCTTCGTCGTTACGGGCGGTGGTCACGATCGTGACGTCCATGCCACGGATCGCATCGATCTT
>JAWOBH010000121.1:0-4448 GCA_046498125.1 Prochlorococcaceae cyanobacterium
GCGAGCCTTCCGTCTGCTCAGCAACAGCGTCACCGGCCTGCTGGAGGGCGGCGCTCTGGAGGGGGAGGCACCGCCGTGAGCGCCACCCGGCCCAGTGGCAGCCAGCCCAGCGGCAGCCAGCCGAGTCACAGCCCTGGCTCCGGCGTGGCGGCGGTGCTGGCCCGCCACGACTTCCGTTGGCTCTGGCTGGGTCAGATCTTCTCCCAGCTAGCCGACAAGTTCTACATCGTGCTGATGGTGTTCCTGATCGCCCAGCACTGGGTGAGCGGATCCGCCAGCGGCCCCGCCCTGGAGGGGGCAGCCGCCGCCATGCGGATGCAGCTGCCGGAAACGAGGGCCCAGCTCATCACCCTGCTGGCCACGGGGATCTACGTGGCCAATACGCTGCCGGCGGTGTTTCTGGGGGCACTGGCCGGGGTCTGGGCCGATCGCTGGCCCAAACGCAGGGTGATGGTGGCCTCCAATGGCCTGCGCGCCCTGCTGGTGCTGCTGGTGCCCCTGAGCCTGATCGAGGGGCCCCTGTGGCTGGGGCTGAGCTGGGGCTACTGGGCGCTGCTGGTGCTCACCCTGCTGGAGTCGTCCCTCACCCAGGTGTTCACACCAGCCGAGCAGGCCGCCATCACCAACCTCGTGCCCCAGCACCAGCTGCTGGCGGCCAACTCCGTCTACCAGACCACGAGCATGGCCACCACGATCGTGGGCTTCGCCCTCGGCGAGCCGATCCTGCGGCTGCTGAGCGATGGCCTGGCCGGGGTGGGGGTGAACGGGGGTGAATTTCTGCTGTTGCCGCTCTGTTACACGGCGGCGGCGCTGGCGATCAGCAGGGTTCGCCGCTACGACGAACCGCGGCGGCGGCGGCGGCGGTCCATGCGCCAGGAACTCGGGGAAGGGGTGGCGGTGCTGCGCCAAAGGCCCCGGCTTGCCTGGGCCATGGTCCAGCTGGTGCTGCTCTACAGCCTGCTGGCGGCCCTCACCGTGCTGGCGATCAGCCTGGCCGCCGCCGTGCCGGGGCTCGGCCCGACCCGCTTCGGGGTGCCCCTGGCCATGAGTGCACTGGGACTAGCCGCCGGAGCCCTGGCGGTGGCCCAGCTGGGCCAGTCGATCGGCAGGCACCGGCTGGCGGCAGCGGGGCTGGCCCTGATCGGCTTGAGCCTGCTGCTGCTGGGGCGGTTGCTCGGCAGCCTGCCGTTCACCCTGCTGCTCTGCGCCGTGCTGGGGATGGGGGCGGCCCTGCTGGCCATTCCCACCCAGACCACCATCCAGGAAGGCACCCCCAGGTCCCAGCGGGGCAAGGTGTTCGGGCTGCAGAACAACCTGATCAACATCGCCCTGAGCCTCCCCCTGGTGCTGGCCGGAGCCACGGTGAGCCGCTGGGGCCTGCTGCCTGTGCTGCAGGCCCTGGCCGGCCTGGCGCTGGCGGCGGCGTTGGCCGAGCGCCCCTGGCGCCGCTGATAGCGTCGACCCAGAGCAAGCGGTTGGGTGAGTGGTTCACGTTGCCTGGCTGGGCAAGAAATCGCCGTTCTGCGGGAACGTCACCTATGGGCTGAACACGACCCATGCCCTGAGGACCAGAGGTCACGGGGTCAGCTTCATCCACTTCGACACGCCTGCCACCGGTCAGTTCGGCCTCGCTGAATCCCAGGAACGTCCACAGGAGTCGCTGCCCGACACTCCCCCTGCCGGCCGCCACGCCCCGTGGCCTGACGGGCGCCTCACCGGCGAGCAGGCGGCGGCAGATCCACCAGCCGATGTGGCCCTGCCCTATCTGGTGAAATCGCAGGTGTACACCATTCCCTCACCCGGCGCCCAGCGGGAACTGCGGGAATCGCTGGAGCGGCTGCAACCCGATCTGGTGCACGCCAGCCTCACCCTCTCCCCGCTCGACTTCCGCCTGCCGGAGCTGTGCCAGCAACTGGGGCTGCCACTGGTGGCCACCTTTCACCCAGCCTTCGACGCCGGCCTGCGCAATCTTGCCGCCGGCACCCAGCAACTCACCTATCAGCTCTACTCGCGGTCCCTGGCCCGCTTCGATCGGGTGATCGTCTTCTCCGAGCTGCAGGCCGAGGTGCTCGAACGCCTGGGGGTGGCCGCCGAGCGGCTGGTCGTGATCCCCAACGGAGTGGATCCCCAGCTCTGGTGTCCGGCGGAGCAACAGCCCAGTGCCGCACTGCCGGAATTGCGGCTGCGCTTTCGCGGACAGCGGGTGTTTCTCTACATGGGCCGATTGTCCACGGAAAAGAACGTGGAGGCCCTGCTCAGGGCCTGGCGTCTGGTGCGACCAGCGGGGTGCGTGCTGGTGATCGTGGGTGATGGCCCGCTGCGGGGGTCCCTGCAGGGGGGGCGCGAGGAGTCCGATGTGATCTGGTGGGGCTACGAGCCGCATCTGGATGTGCGCGTGGCCCTGCAACAGATCGCCGAGGTGTTCCTGTTGCCGTCCCTGGTGGAGGGGCTGAGCCTGGCGCTGCTGGAGGCCATGGCGAGCGGCACCGCCTGCGTGGCCACCGATGCCGGAGCAGATGGTGAAGTATTGGAGGGTGGGGCGGGCATCGTGCTGCGCACCCAGGGTGTCACCACCCAACTGCGCACGCTCTTGCCCGTGCTGCGCGATCAGCCGGTGCTCACCACAGAACTGGGCCTTCGAGCCCGCAGCCGGGTACTGGAGCGCTACACCCTGGCCGGCAACATCGATGCGCTGGAGCGTCTCTACGGCGAGGTGCTGGGCACAACCCGAATCGTCCTCAGCCGTTCTGCAGGCTCTGACAACAGGCGGCAAAGGCCTCGGGGGGGTTGGCTGACCCCGTGATCGGTCGACCGATCACCAGCCGGCTGGCTCCTGCCGCCAGGGCCTCTGCCGGTGACATGACACGGACCTGATCCCCCAATGCACTGCCCCGGGGTCGGATCCCTGGTGCCACCAGGGCAAACGGCTCGGGGTAGCGGGTCCTCAAGGCAGCCAGCTCATGGGGGGAGCACACGCAACCACCAATCCCTGCCTGCACGGCCAGATCGGCCAGGAGAGTGACGTGCTCCTGAAGGGATCCCGAAACCTGGAGTTGCTTCCGAAACGCCTGCTCCTCCCAACTCGTGAGCACGGTGACGGCCAGGAGACAGGGCGGCTGGCGGCCAGCGCACTGGGCAGCCTCGGTGGCGGCCAGCTGAGCCAGCGCGAGGGCCTGGGCGCCGGCGGAGGCATGCACCGTGATCAAATCGGCACCGAGCAATGCGGCCTGGCGGCAAGCTGCGGCCATGGTGGCAGGAATGTCGTGGAATTTCAGATCCAGGAAGATGCGCTTGCCCAGATCCCTTAGCGCCACCACGATCTGCGGCCCCCCTGCCACAAACAGTTCCAGACCCACCTTCACCCATAGGAGGTCGGCAATGGACTCGCTGAAGCACAGGGCGGAATCCGGATCCATCCCATCGAGCGCCACGATGATTCGGTCAGCAGGCTGGAATGGAGACACAGATCTTCAGGGATTCACGATCTGAGGGAGTCTCGACGAGCAGCCAAGGACCCAGGCGATGAATGACAGCGCAATCAGCAGTATCGGCAGCAGCGACTGCAGGGTGTAATAGGCGAACGCGGCGCTGAGATCAGCGCAGCCCTCACGATTCCAGAGCTTCAGCGCTCGCCAGAAGGGTTTGGCCACCGCCGGCAGTGATCGGATGGCCCGCTTCACGAGGGGATCACAGCGTCCTCATGGCACGCTAATCATCTCTTGCCATCACAACAGGCTCGGCTGTCACCTCTGTTGGTTCTGTTGCTTCTGTCGCTTTTGTCGGTTCTGTCAGCTCGCATCAACCGCTGCGCTCACCAGGCGCACGGGTGCTGCTGCCTCAGGCAACACCACCGTCCGGTCGAGCACCGTCCGGTCCAGCCAGCTGCTTGCCAGCCCGCTGGGTGCCAGTCCACTGGAAGCCAGCTGAGTGCAAGAGCCGCACACAACAGAAGAACGGCAAAAAAACAGAAGAAAAGTGTGGTTCCTGGCATCGACCTGCTCTCTCAGGGGGCTACCCCCCCAATACCATCGGCGCTGCAGCGTTTCACTACCGAGTTCGAGATGGATCGGCGTGGGTCCACTGCGCCATGGACACCAGGAACACTCTTCCGGCCACAAGCGGGCCGTCTCACAGGGGTTGAACCCTGAGAACTGCATAGGCTTCAGCAGCGGATCACGCCGCCGCAACGCCTGGATACAAGCTCTGCCACCCACTCCCTTATGGAGCCGGCAACAGTCGATGAACCAGTGAGCATGAACTGAACATGAACAGAGTATGAACTCTGAGCATGACCTCGATCATGGTCTCGATCATGGTCAAGCCCTCGGTCTATTAGTACTCCTCCGCTTCACGCATTGCTGCGCTTCCACGTAGAGCCTATCAACGGGTAATCTTCCCGTGACCTTACTGGCTTTTGCCATGGGAATACTCATCTTGAGGTGGGCTTC
>JAWOBH010000244.1:0-18438 GCA_046498125.1 Prochlorococcaceae cyanobacterium
CCTCAGAAGGCCTGAATCCAGGGGTACACCTGCACCGCGGTCCAGATGCCGTGGCGCCAGTAGGTGTCGCCGCGCACCAGCTCCTCCACCTGCTGCTGGCTTTCGGCCTCGTAGATGCCGAACACGTGGGTGCTGCCCTCGGTGGGCCCCAGGGTGATCAGGATCCCTGCCTCCTTCTGGCGCTGCAGCCCGGCCAGATGCTCCTGGCGGTAGGGGGCGCGCTTCTCCAGGGCGCGGTCGCAATAGGTGCCCCAGAGCACGAATCGAGCCATCGGCGGCAGGGTGGGTGGGGCCGCAGGTTAGGAGTCCCTGGAGCCTGGCTCAGCAGCGGGATGGTCCTGGGCGGGCTGCTTCGCAGCCGGCTGGTGCAGCACCCGCTGGGGGAAGGGAATCTCGATGCCGTGGTGGGCGAAGGCGGCCCAGATCGCCCGGCCCACCGCGTCGCGCACGCTGACGTTGCGCATCGGATCGGCGATCCAGAAGCGCAGGCTGTAGTTGATCGCCGAATCCCCGTAGTCCACCAGGAACGCCCGGGGCGGCGGCTCCGGCAGCACCCCCTCCACCTGCCTGGCTGCCTCCTCCAGCAGGGGGATCACCTGTTCGGGGTTGTGCCGGTAGGCCGCTCCCACCGTGAGTTCGCCGCGCCGCAGCCGATCCGAGCGGGTGTAGGTGACCGTGCTCTCAGTGAAGAAGGTCTGGTTGGGGATCACCAGCTCGGCGTTGTCGCGGTCGCGCCAGAGCACCGCGGCCCGCAGACCGAGGCTACGCACCTCGCAGGGGTCGCCATCCACCATCAGCACCTCGCCCGGGCGCACCGACCCCTCGAACAGCAGCCACAGGCCGCTCACGAAATTGGAGAAGACCTCCTTGACGCCGAAGCCCAGGCCCACCGAGAGGCCCCCGGCCACCGCCACCAGTGCCGTGGTGTTCAGGCCCAGGTTGGAAACCACCAGCAGCAGTCCCAGCCCCACCACCGTGTAGCGGAAGATCAGGGCCATGGCCCGCTGGCTGGACTGGGTGAGGCCCAGGGTGCGGCGCGCCAGCCAGGCCATTCCGGCCGCGGGAGGCCCCGAGCCCACCACCACGAGATAGGCCAGCAGCAGAGCCACGAACAGCTGGCCCACGCTGCTGCTGCCCCCGAACAGCGTCATGGGCAGCAGGGCCAGGTCGCGCACGTTCTGCAGCTGATCGAGCAGGGCCACCCCGGCCGCCAGCAGGTAGAGGGGGCGGATCAGCCGTGACATCAGCTGGGCTCTCGGCTCGGGGGGCATGACGCGGGCCAGCAACCGCTCCAGGGGGGTGAGTGCTTCCCAGCCCAGCACCAGGACCATCAGAAACACGCTGAAGCCGTGGGGACTATTCGCCAGCCTCAGGACCAGCACCCCCAGCAGCGCCAGGCCGAGGGCGATCGGCCGGTGCCACCCGGCCAGGGCCGCAGGTTTGTCGCGCCAGCGGCGGATCCCGTTACCCACCAGCAGGGGCAGGGCCACCACCAGCAGCTGCAACCACACTGCCGGTCGCTCGAAATAGCCCGCCGAGGTGGCGATCTCCTGGAGGAGGGGGTTCATGGCCTGCCGTCTCCTGCACCGGTGATCAGACCGTCGAGCAGGGTCTCGGCCGCCGTCTGGGGAGCCAGGGTCTGGAAGGCCACATCGTTGATCAGACGGCGCATCTGCGCCAGTTGTTCGCCGTCGATCTCGCGCACCGTTGCGGCCACCTGGGTACGGCCCGCCTGCTGGCGGGTCGCCTCCAGGGTGCGCAGGGTGGAGGAGCTCTCCACGGGCACCGGCAGCTGGAGATTCACCGGCAGGTTGCCGCTGGTCTGCAGGGTGAGGCGACGCTGCACGATCGGTGTGATCGAGAAACGGGCCCAGCGTTCAGCTGTGTCCCGCTGGCTTGCACTGGAGTTGCGGCCGAAGGCCCACACCAGCAGTGTGTTGATCGGTGTGGCCTCTCCGCTGGGTCCGCGGGGCAGCCTGGCGACCCCGAGGTCGCCATCGAGGCTGTGGTGCAGGCGGGTGAGATCACCGCTGCGGCAGGGAATCCAGGCCAGCTCTCCGGCCGCGAAACGGCGCAGCATGGGGTCTTCGCTGGTGAACACCGACACGTTCTCCTGGACGTTGGCGTCGGCCAGCCACTGCAGCATCCGCACCAACGCGGCCTGGCTCTGCGGGCTCGGCCGCTCTCCCCGAACGGCCGCGGCGATGGCCCCATCGGCCCCGAATCCCCCCAGCAGCCAGGCCAGCTCCCTGGGGGCCAGGCTGAGACCAACCGGCATGCCCGCGGCGCTGGCCCGCAACAGCGCCTCCAGCGTCGGTGGGCTCTCGGGCAACAGCCTGCGGTTGAAACAGGCCTGTTCGGTCTGCAGCAGAAGCGGCAGCCCCGCCAGCTGGCCGTCCGCCTGGCGCAGCCGCTGCACGGCCGCCGGGTCGAGCTGGCCGATCAGGTCGGCGGGGGCCGTCGCCGGCCTGCTCAGCTCCAGGCGCCGCAGGTCCAGGGCCGTGCGGTCGGTCACCAGCAGCAGATCGGGTCCCAGTCCTTCCCAGTTCCGGCGGCGCACCTGCTGGATCAGTTGTTCCTCCGCGAAGGGGATGAACTGGATCCGCACCGAGGGGTGCAACTCCCGGAATGGCTGGCGCAGCAGATCCAGGCGCTCGATCACCGCCTCGATGGCGTCGGGCTGTTGGATCTGGGCCGCGGGCAGCGCCACATACACGAACAGCACCCCACCTGGTTCCCGCTCGGCCAGCGGGGCAGTGCTGCAGCCCGCCAGCATCCCCACCGCAAGGGTCGTGAGGACGCTCACAGCGCCGAGGTGACGATGGGGCCGGCAACAGCGACCGGCAGACAGACCGGGGGGGTGGAGCCGAACGGTTGGACTAGCCTTCCACCAACGGAATATCCATGGAATGCCCACGAGCTTCACCTTACTGGCCCTGCTCACGCTGGCGGCCGGACTGCCCGCCAAGGCCAACATGGTGGACCAGATCATCCGCAGCAACTGCGTCAACGCCGTCAACGCCGAGGTCAAGGCCTCCGGCAAGCCAGCACCCGCCGGTATGACCGACTACACCTGCGACTGTGTGGTGCAGGAGATCAAGACGGGCAGCTCGATCAACCAGGCCTCCACCACCTGCAAGACCCGGGCCGTGGCCAAGTTCGGCCTTTGATCGGGGAGCCCCGATCCCGCCGTTGTCGGTTGGCCGGCCGCAGCGGGCGCACACCCTCAAGGGTCGATCAGCGTGGTGGGGCATCGCCTCTGCTGAGGCTGTCCCTGCCCTGGAGCGCGAACACCAGCACCCGGTTGTTGGCCGGCATCGTCGCATCGGCCCGCAGCTCCAGTCCCAGGGACGCCGCCTGGCCTCTGATCACGTGGGCATCGCGCACCCCCATCGCCGGATCGATGGCACGCAGGTGGGCATCGAAGGCGGCGTTGCTGGGGGCGGTGTGCTCCTTGCCATCCCGGAAGGGTCCGTAGAGCAGCAGCAGGCCGCCGGGGGTGAGCACCCGGGAGGCCCCGGCCAGCAGCTGGGGCACGGCGGCGGCCGGCATGATGTGGCAGGTGTTGGCGGTGAACACCGCGTCGTAGGGGCCGGTGGGCCACTGCTCCGGCTGGGTCACATCCAGCTCCAGGGGCTCGGCGATGGCGGCTCCCGCGGCCAGGCCGCTGCGGCCCTCCAGTTGCAGGCGCTCGTTGAGGTCGCCGAGCGGCGGCAGGTCGCTGGGCTGCCAGTGGATGCCGGCCAGATGGCGGGCCATGTGCACGGCGTGCTGGCCGCTGCCCGAGCCCACCTCCAGCACCCGGGCCGCCGCTGGCAGCCAGGCGCTCAGCAGCTCGAGGATGGGCTGCCGGTTGCGCTCGCAGGCGGCGGAGAAGCGCATGGTGGTGGGTTCAGCGATCGAGGCCGGCCCGCAGCTGGGCGCAGAAGTCGCCCGCCGCTGCGGCGATGGCTCCCTCCTCACCTCGATGCTGTTCGGCCGCCGCCGCCATCGCCTTCACGAGAGCGCTGCCCACGATGGCCCCATCGGCGCCCCACTGGCGCACCTGGCGGGCCTGCTCCGGATCGGCGATCCCGAACCCCACCGCCACCGGCGTGGGCCCCAGCTGCTTGAGCTGACGCACCAGCGCCTCCACCCGCGACTCCAGGCTGGTGCGCACGCCGGTGACTCCGGTGACACTCACCAGATAGGTGAAGCCCCGGCTGGCGGTGTGGATGCGGGCCATCCGCTCGGCTGGGGTGGTGGGGGCCACCAGCAGCACCAGATCCAGCCCGGCGCCGACGGCGATCGCTGACAGTTTCTCGGCCTCCTCCAGGGGCAGGTCGGGCACCACCAGGCCGGCGGCGCCGGCGGCGGCCGCCTCCTGGCAGAAGGTCTCCATGCCCCGGTTGAGCAATGGGTTGCTGTAGGTGAACAGCACCACGGGGATCTGCAGCTCACCCCGCAGCGACGCCAGCATCTCCAGCACCCGGGCTGGCGTGGTGCCGCTGGCCAGGGCCCGGCTGGCGGCGGCCTGAATCACCGGACCATCAGCCAGGGGGTCGCTGTAGGGAATGCCCAGCTCCACCAGGTCGGCTCCCTGGGCCTGGAGGGCCAGCAGAGTGGCCCGGGTGGCCCCCAGGTGGGGATCCCCTGCCATCAGGAAGGGCATCAGGGCGCAGCGACCCTGCAGCTGCAGCCGGCTGAAGCGCTGCTGGATCGGTGTGGGGGCGGCGGTCACTGCGGCGGACACAGGGGCGCGGAAGGGCGGGGTGCTGCGAGCCTATGCCTCACCACCCTCCGGGATCTGGCCTGTTTCGCGCAGCAGCCGCTCCTGCTCCTCCGGACTCAGAGCGGCGAACTTGCGCTCCAGTTCCTCGCTGGTGAGGGCGTCGTAGGCGTCGCGGTAGGTGCGCCGTTGCTGCATGTAGGTCATGGTGCCGCTCACCGCCCGCAGCAGATAGGTGGCGATCCAGCCGAGCACCAGCAGCATCAGCAGGCTGGAGGCGGCGATGCCGGCGGAGAAGCCCTCGAAACCGCTCAGCTGGAGCAGGCCGTAACCCCCGGCGCCGAGGCCGAACACCGCCAGACCCACCAGCAGCGACTGGCCCTTGGTCATCGGGCCCCTGGTCATCGGGAGCCCTGGCCGGCCATGCGCAGGTTGATGAAGGGCGAAAACAGGATCAGGCCGGGAAAGAACAGGAACACCAACCCGTACACCCCGAAGCGCTCAAGCTTTCCCATCACCATCCAGCGCTTCACCATCCAGGCGTAGAGGGCGAGCGGGATCACCACCAGATAGGCGCCCGCCAGGACCCCATAGAGGGCGATCACCAGGAGGGTGTCGGGGGAGAGGCCCAGCACCGAAGGCATGGTCAAAGCGAACAAGGCACTCCAGTGCGAGGGACGGGACGGGCTGTGTGGACGAGACGGGCTCGGTCGGGGAGACGGGCTCTGTCCAGGAGACGAAGCCGAGACGAAGCGAGATGAGGGGGCGCGATGACGGGGAAGGGACCGGGAACCAGGTGGTGCGCCCGGCGGGATTCGAACCCGCACTGGAGTCATTTTAAGTGACCTGCCTGCTTCCGATTGGGCTACGGGCGCTGGTGGGGCGGTTCGGCCAGCCTGTCTTCCACCGACTGAGTGTATGGGTGTCGATTCGGTTACCTGCACAGCTCGCTTCTCCGGCTGCTGGTACGGTTGTGGGCACGAGGTGATGCAGGCGCCGTACCCCGCGCCGGCAACACCAGACGCAGGCTGAACCAGCCCGAGATCCAGCCCTGAGATCCAGAACGGATCGTTCCCGGCACGTCCAGGGACCTGCTCGCCATGTCGTGCGTCGGCTCTGCGCCGCGCGTCGGCACGAGCCACGGGGGTGCGTCATTGATATCTCCACCAACGTCCAGAACCATGCTCAAACCGTCCACGTCCAAAGCCTCCATGTCCAAATCCCCAGCCCTTGCTTCCCGATCCCTTGCTTCCCGCAGCTCCGGGGGGGCACCCCTCTCCTGCCCGATTCGCCGGCCGTCCCACCGCCCCGGCTGGGAGCGTCCGCTCACCTGGGAGGAGTTGCTGGGCCGCCGCTGAGCTCCAGGCTCAGGTGCCAGTGACAGAGGGGCCCCCGGCCTGAGCCGATCGCCAGGGCCTGACGCAGGCCTCCTTCCACATAGCCTTTGGCCGCCACCACCGCCTCATGGAGGGCCAGGCCCCGGGCCAGGTGGGCGGTGATCGCCGCCGCCAGGGTGCAGCCGCTGCCGTGGGTGTGGACGGTGTCGATGGCGGGTGATTCCAGCCAGCGCAGCTCTCCCCCGCTGCAGAGCAGGTCCACCCCCCGCAGTGCCGGAAGTCCCGCTCCCTTGATCAGCACCGCGGCCACCCCCCGCTCGCTGAGGGCCAGAGCCGCTGCCTCCATGCCGGCAGGCCCGTCCACCGTCCGGCCGCTGAGCAGGGCGGCCTCGTGCACGTTGGGGGTGATCAGGCTGGCCAGGGGCAGCAGGGCGGCCATCGCCCCGATCGCCTCGGGCTCCAGCAACACCGCTCCCGAGCGCGCCACCATCACCGGATCGATCACCCGGGGGATGGCCAGCGGCGCGATGGCGTCCGCCGTGGCCTCGATCAGCCCGGCATTCAGCAGCATGCCGGTTTTCAGTGCCGCCACCGGGAGGTCGCGGGCCACCGCCGCCACCTGAGCGCTCACGGCCGCGGCGGGAAGCGCATCCACCCGCTCCACCCCGCAGGTGTTCTGGGCGGTGATGCAGGTGATCGCCGTGCAGCCGTGCACCTGAAGGGCGGCGAAGGTCCTGAGATCGGCCTGAATGCCCGCGCCACCACCGGAGTCGCTGCCGCCGATGCTGAGCGCAGCCGGCGGACGCAGCTCCCGGGCCGGTTGCGGAGTGGGAGGGTTCATCGGTGCGAGTATCGGTGTCGGATCCAGTTGCTGATGCCCCTGCTGCCCAGCCTGGCGGCCATCCTGGCCGGGATCGCCGTGCTGTTCGCCGGCGGCGAGCTGTTCGTGGCTGGCGCCACGGCCATCGCCCTGCTGCTCGGCATCCCCCAGATCGTCGTCGGACTCACCGTGGTGTCCCTGGGCACCAGCGCCCCTGAGCTGTTCGTGAGCCTGCTGGCCCTGCTCAAGGGGGGGGATGCCACCGCCCTGGCCGCCAGCAACGTGGTGGGCAGCAACATCTTCAACGTGCTGGTGGTGCTGGGGCTGAGCGCCCTGGTGATGCCCCTGCGCGTGCGCAGCCGGCTGGTGCGGCGCGATGTGCCCCTGCTGATCGCCGTGTCGATGGCGGTGTGGGGCATGGCCTCGGGCACCAGCCTCGGCTGGCAGGCGGGCCTGGCCCTGCTGACGGGCCTGGTGATCAACACGGTGTGGGAGATCCGCACGGCCCGGGAGCACCCCGAGGAGTCGGAGTTGGAGGTTGACGGGGACGCCGGCGGTACGCTCTCCCCGGCCCTGATCAGGCTGCTGCTGGGCCTGGCGCTGCTCGTGCTCGGCTCCCAGGTGCTGGTGCGCGGCGCCACCACGGCGGCCGTGATGCTGGGCCTCAGCCAAACCCTGATCGGCCTCACGATCGTGGCCGCGGGCACCTCGCTGCCGGAGCTGGTGACCTCCCTGGTGGCGGCCTACAGGGGCAGCGGCGATCTGGCGATCGGCAACGTGGTGGGCAGCAACCTGATCAACCTGTTGCTGATCCTGGGGGTGTGCTCCCTGGCTTCGGGCCCAGCCGGCCTGCCCGTGGATCCGCTGCTGGTGCAGCGCGACCTGCCGGTGATGGTGCTCACCACCCTGGCCTGCCTGCCGATCTTCTGGACCCACGGCACGATCACGCGTCTGGAGGGTGGGCTGCTGGCCACGCTCTACGTCCTCTATCTCACCGAGCAACTGCTCACCGGCACGGCCCCCTGGGCCAGCGACAGCTACCGCCAGGTGGTGCTGGTGGTGGTGGTGCCGCTGGTGCTGGTGTTTCTGGTCTGGCAGGTGCTCGCCTGGACGCGCAAGCGCGGCGGCAGCGGGGCTGGGTGAAGGTCAGCTGCCCGGCAGCTTCGCCAGGGCTGTGGTGGCGCCCATCACCACCAGCAATTCGCCGGCCTGGAGCACGTGGGACGCTGGCGGGTTCACGGTGAGCGCGTTGTCGGGGCCGGCCGCCAGCACACTCACGTCGTAGTTCTTGCGCAGGTTGAGATCGCGCAGCGACTGGCCCACGAAGGGTTCCGGCACGCGGATCTCCTCGATCGCGTTGCGGTCATCGAGGCGCAGCCGGTCGAGCAGGTTGGGCCGCACCAGTTCCATCCCCAGCCGCTGACCCTGCATCTTCGAGGGGAACACCACCCGGTCGGCTCCCACCCGCTGCAGCATCTTCATGTGCAGGTCGCTGGTGGCCCGGGCGATCACCTGCTGCACCTTGCTGCCCTCGCTGTCCTTGGCGATCAGGGTGGCGGTGACGCTGGCCTCGATCGGGTCGCTCATCGCCACCACCACCGTGCGCACGTCGAGCACGCCGGCTTCGCGCAGGGCCTCCTCGTCGGTGCAGTCCACCACCCGCGCCTGAATGGAGGGATCCACCTGGCGCAGCTCATCCACCGCCTTCTGGCTGTAGTCGATGGCCAGCACGTCACGGCCGGCGGTGCAGAGCTCACGGCACACGGCGGTGCCGAAGCGTCCCACCCCGATCACCGCGAAGCCGCCCTCGGAGGTGCCCTCGGCTGGATTCCAGTGCCACCAGTTGGCCATTCAGATCTGTGCGACGGTGTGTGGTCCGGAGCTGATTCAGATGTAGAGCTCCTCCCGGGGGTAGCCCACCCTCGGCTGGGGCCGGTTGCCGTAGAGGGCGGAGAGCAGCAGCAGGATGCCCAGTCTGCCCACGAACATGCCCACCATCAGCACCAGCTGGCCCCAGCGGTTGAGCTGGGCCGTCACCCCCAGATCCAGCCCCACGGTGCCGAAGGCGGACATGCAGGTGAACAGCCGCTCCAGGAAACTGAATTCGCTGCTTCCCGGCGCCCCCGTGCTGGAGGCTCCCAGTCCCAGCACCAGAGCCATCAGCAGCACGAAGATCAGCGAGGCGATCGTCACGCCGATGGCCCGAAGCACCACGGTGGAAGGGATCTGGCGCTGAATGATCACCACCTCTTCGCGGCCCTGGAGGGTGGAGCGGGTGGCTCCCATCAGGGTGGCGAAGGTGGTGGTCTTGATGCCGCCGCCGGTGCTGCCTGGGCTGGCGCCGATGAACATCAGCATGATCAGCAGCAGCAATCCGGCATCGGAGAAGGTGGCGGTGGAGAAGGCCACGGTGCTGAAGCCGGCCGTGCGGGTCGTGATCGACTGGAACACCGTCACCTGGAGCTTCTGCAGCAGACCCAGCGGTTCGATCACCCCACCGATGGCGAACTGCTCGGTGAACAGCAGCCCCAGGGCGCCCACCAGGATCAGGATCACGCTGCTGCGCAGCACCAGACGGGTGTGCAGGTTGAGCAGCCGCAGGCCAAGGCCGCGGCGCACTCTGCGCAGGCGCTTGCGATTGCTCCACAGATCGTTCACCACCCGCCAGCCCAGGCCTCCGGTCACGATCAACACGGCGATCACCCCGTTCACCACCGTGTTGTCGCGGTAGCGCATGAGGCTGTCGGTCCACAACCCGAAGCCGGCGTTGTTGTAGGCACTGATGGCGTGGAAGAGGGAGGCCCAGAGGCGCTCCAGCGGGTTGCTGATGTCGGAGAACCCGAAGAAGTAGAGAACCGCGGTGCCAAGGGCCATCACGCAGGAGCCCGTCATCAGGATGCGGTTGAAGGTGGGGCCGATGCCTCCCACGCCGAACTCATCGAGGGCCCGGCCCTTGTCCACCCGCGCCCTCAGGCCGCTGTGGCCCTGCACGAACCCCTGCAGAAAGGTGGTGATCGCCATCAGCCCCACCCCGCCGGTGATGATCAGGGCCGCCAGCACCAGCTGTCCGAACAGGGTGAGGTCCGCACCCACATCGATGATCGACAGGCCGGTCACGGTGATGGCGGAGGTGACCGTGAACAGCGCCTCCCACAGCCCCACCCCGGGCCGGGAGCAGAGGGGCGTGGCCATCACCAGGGTGCCCACCGCGATCACCAGGGCTCCGGTGACCACGGTGAACTGGGGCACCGTGAGCTGCTGGCGCCAGCGCCCGGCCTCCAGCCAGCGGGGCCCGATGCGCGTGGAGCTCATGCGCCGGCGGGAGCGTCCAGAGGCTGGCCGCTGCCCTGGAGGATGGGCGGACAGGGGCCGTCGCGGTCGGAGCGGAACACAAGGTCGAGCTCCGGAAGATGGGTGTGCACCAGCTCCACCAGGCGCTCGAGGGTTTTCATCGTTTGTGGAGCCCGCAGGCCCATCGGCTCGCGGCTGAGCAGCACCAGCTCCAGAGCCCGGCCACCGGCCTGGGACTGGACATCGGCGAACAGCTGCATGCGCTGAACCTCACCGCCCTGTTTGAGCAGGGCCCCCAGGTGGGCCGGCGTGCGGTGGTCCACCTCGGCACTGAGGGCATCGAGCACCGGGGCCAGGCCGTCCAGCAGCTCGGCGGCCTGGGTGCTGCCCCTGGACGCAGGATCGCCGGCGGCGGCGGCGGCGGTGGGCTTGAGAACCAGCAGGAACCGGGCCATGGCCGCCTTGATCGGCTAAGACGCTACTGCGTGCGCCCGCTGCGGATGGCTCGCTCCAGTGGGGAGGCGATCGCCGTGATCGGCGCCGGGGTGGCGGGCTGTGCCCTGGCGGCCCAGTTGCGGCGCCTGGGGCATGACGGTGCGCTGTCGCTGTGGGAAACGGGCCGGGGGCCGGGCGGTCGCGCCGGCACCCGGCGATCGCGCCGCGATCGGCAGCTGGCGGTGGACCATGGCGCTCCCCTGCTGAACATCGCCGCCGAGCCGGCGCCGCAACTGCTCGAACCGCTGCTGGCGGGGGGCTGGATCGAGCCCTGGAGCGGGCCGGTGGCGATGCTCGAGGGCGAATCGCGGCTCAACATCGGCCGTCCCGACGCCCTCGGCCTGGGCCGGCTCTACCGTGGCCGCGGCGGCATGGATCAGCTCAGCCGCGGGCTGCTGCACCTGGCCGGGCAGGGCACGCTCGAGGCCCACTACGGAGTGCTGGTGCGCCACCTGGAACGTTCGACCAGCGGCCGCTGGCGACTCCTGGATGCCGGCGGGCAGCTGCTGGCAGAGGCCGACTGGCTGGTGCTGAGCGGCACCCTGCTGGCCCATCCCCGCAGCCGGCTGGTGTTCGGCTGGCCGGAGGTGCCGCTGGAGAAGGCCACCCGGAAGGTTGGCGATCTGCAGCTCGAGCATGCCCTCGCCACCATCGCCGGCATCCGCTTCCAGGCCCGCACCAACCTGCTGCTGGTGTTCAGCGGCGCGGCCGCGACGGCCTGGCGTGGCCTGCCGTTCACCCTGGTGGCGTTCGATGCGGCCGCCCAGCAGCGCTGGGGACTGCGGCGCATCAGCATTCAGCCCCTGGCTGATGGCCGCTGTGCCGTGGTGGCCCACTCCACCCACACCTTCGCCGCCGACCATCTCGATGTGGTGGGCACGGGCTCGGCGGCGGCCCGTCAGCTGGGGCTGCCCCTGGATCAGGGCCGGGAGGACACCGTGATCGCCGCCCTCAGTGAGGCCCTGGGCCAGTGCCTGGCCCCCTGGATCGGCGGTCTGGATCACCGCCAGGCCCAGCCCCGCCTGATGCGCTGGGCCGCCGCCTTCCCGCTGCCCCCAGGCCTGCCCCCCTCCCTGGCGCTCTGCAGTGCAAGCCGGGTGGACTTCTGCGGCGACAGCATCGACGGGGTGGGATTCGGCCGCATCGAAGGGGCCCTGCACAGCGCCGAGCGGCTGGCGGCCGCCCTGCTCACCCCTGACTACCGTGGGCGCCATGTTCAGCCCCTTCGGTGACTGGCTGCCCGAGGTGGTGGTGTTCCATCCTCTGCGCTTCGAGGATGCTCAGCTGATCGTGCTGGCGGTGCGCGATCAGAAGACCGCCCTGGTCCATGCCGGCGCCATGGACAGGCTCGAGGCCCAGCGGCTGATCGACTTCGTGGCCGGCGGGGTGAGTGCCATGGACGGCCGGGCCGAGTGCCTCGATGAGCTCACCTTCGTGTTCACTCCCGACATCGTGCAGCTCACCCGCGATGGAGCTGGTGGCGGTGCTGCGGGCCGCTGACCGGGCCAGCCGCGGGCGCCAGGCCGAGCTCAGGGGGAGGCGGCCACGGTGCTGAGCGGCAGCCAGCAGCCCCCCGGGGCGAGCTTCTCCACCACCAGGGTCTGCTGCAGCAGGCGGGACTCCAGAACCGCGAAGGCCTCAGCGGCATCGCGGCTGGGGAAGCGCGCGGCCTGCACCTGCTGGGGCACGCTCTGCTCCCGCGCCACGTGGGCGCGGACGCGGTAGGGCCCTTGGGCCGGGGTCTGATCGCTGGGCTCCTGGTCCATGGGCAGGAGTCTGCAGCCGAGGGGGTGCCAGGAGATCAGGCTTTGGTTTTTCCTCCGCTTCGGCAGCGCGACCCGTTGCAGGAATCCTTCACATGGTGTTACAGTTCTGAAACACCTCGCAACACTTCCATGTCCGACTCCAGCGCCCGCTTCGGCTTCAGCACCTTCGCCGAAACCTGGAATGGCCGTCTCGCCATGATGGGCTTCGTGATTGGCCTGGCCACCGAAGTGCTCACCGGTCAGGGCATCCTCTCCCAGATCGGCCTCGGCTGATCCGGGCACGGCTGGCAGCTCAGGCTGAACAGCATTCAGCACCCTTCCCGCCGCTCCCGGCCTGGAAACCCCCTGGCAGTCGCCCGGGGGTTTTTTGGTGTTCACCTTCGCTCCCATTGATTCATGGCTGCTCCCCAGGACACACCGGGCAGGCTGGTGAAGTTGCAGATCCTGGCCGCCGTGTTCGTGCCGCTGCTGCTGCTGGGGCTCTGGCTGCGCTCCCAGGGCTTCTGGTGAGGCCGAGCACCCCCTGGTGTTCTGTCGCCGCAGGTGTTCAGTCGCCGCAGCCGCGCTCGAACACGGTGCGGCGCAGCTGGTCCAGGTCTGGGGAGCTCGGCGAGCGGCGATCGAAGAGCAGAGTCCAGGCCAGGGGCACGTCTCCCCGCTCGAGGGCCTGCTCAAAGGCGGCCTGCCAGGTGTCGGGGTTGCTGCCCAGGGTCTCCAGCAGCCTCACGCTCTCCTTCATTCGCTCGGCCGAGGCGCCCACCAACTGGACGTGCGCAAAGGCATCCCGTTCCGCACCCAGGGGCCGCAGCTGCAGCAACACGAGCTCGTCCGGTTCGATCGGTTCGGCGGGCCAGGCCATGGGCGTGAAGATCGGGCGGCTGCGGCTGCCGCGCTGCTGCCACGGCGGCAGCTGCTGGCGCTGAATCTGCAGCTCCAGCAGCGGTTCCACCACCACCAGCATCGGCTCGGGGGTGAGCACGATCCCGTAGGCATCCATCCCGTCCAGAGGCTCGATGCGCGGGGCCACCACGCACACGGCCACCTCCGCTCCCTCGCCCTGGGCCGTCACCGAACCCGGATCCGAGCCGCCCAGCATCAGCATCGCCAGGCAGGCGGCCAGCCAGGGAAGCCGCAGGGGAGGGGTGGCGGCCATCGTTCAGCATCAGTCCCGGGAGATCAGCAGCTGGGCATTCAGCAGCCGGGGCCCCAGCGCCATCACCGGCCCTTGGCACACCATCAGCCACCCGTCACTACCCTCCATCCTGCCGCCCCACTGCCATGACCGACCTGCTCGTGATCGCGGCCAGCAATGGCGAGAATCTCGCCCTGGCGGGCCGCTTCGCCGCCGCTGCCCGCCAGCAGGGTGAGGACGCCGACGTGCTCGATCTCACCGCCCTGGACCTGCCCCTCTACACCCCCCGCGCCCAGGCCGCTGGCATGCCGGCCGGCCTATCCGACCTGGAGCAGCGACTGGCGGCCGCCTCCTGCTGGGTGATCTGCGCGCCGGAATACAACGGCTCGATCCCGCCGGTGCTCACCAGTGCCATCGCCTGGCTGTCGGTGCGGGGCGGTGACTTCCGCTCCCTGTTCAACAACCGGCCGGTGGTGATCGCCACCCACTCCGGTGGCGGCGGCCACACGCTGGCGACAGCCCTGCGCCTTCAGCTGGCCCACCTGGGGGCCCTGGTGGTGGGCCGCCAGCTGGTGAGCACGGGCGCCAATCCGGCCAAGGACAGTTCCATCGAGGACCTGGTGCAACGTCTGCTCAGCCTCCCCGCTCCGCCAGCTGAGCGGCCCTGAGGGCGCCGTTTCCGATCCACTCCTGCGCGTTCCGCTGTTTCCGTCCCGTTTCTGCCATGGCCTTCAGTCCCGCCAACCTCGGTCCCGCCGATCTCAGCCCATCCAGCGCTGCCTTGGCCAGTGGCTCGGCCGTGTTCCGGCCCGCCGCCGAGCGCTTCCACACCCAGCTCGACTGGCTCGACAGCTGGCACAGCTTCTCCTTTTCCAGCCACATGGATCCGGCCTGGATGGGCTTCGGACCCCTGCGGGTGATCAACGACGACACGATTGCGGCGGGCCGGGGCTTCGGCATGCACCCTCACCGCGACATGGAGATCGTCACGGTGATGGTGGAGGGGCAGCTCAACCACCGCGATTCGATGGGCCACGCCGAGGTGCTGCGGGCCGGTGAGGTGCAGCGCATGAGCGCCGGCACCGGCGTGGTGCACAGCGAGGTGAACGAGGGCAGCCAGCCCTGCCGGCTGCTGCAGATCTGGATCGAACCCAGCAGCACCGGCATCCCGCCGGCCTATGAGCAGAAGCCCTTTGCCATCGGCTCCGGCTGGACCCCCCTGCTGGATCCCGAACGGCGCGATGGGGCGCTGGCGATCGGCCGGCCGGTGCATCTCTGGCGGGCCCAGCCCGGCCCGGATCAGCTGCTGGCCCCGCCCGAGCTGCCGGCCGGAGCCCAGCCTCCCAGCCATTGCTGGCTGCAGGTGGTCGCCGGCTCGCTGGAGGGACAGACCGGCGCTCTGCCGCCGCTGCAGCGGGGCGACGGCCTGGGCTGGCAGGGTGTGTGGAGCGAGACACTCAAGGCAGGCAAGATGGGCGCTGACCTGCTCCTGTTCGCGTTGCGATGATCAGGCCCAACCGCACCCCGGCCCGCGCCCCTCTGGAGCGCGCCACAGCTGAGCGGCTCTCGATCGCCCGCTCGCTGGCGATGCTGCAGCCACCCCGCGGCTACCGCATCCTGGCCTGGCTGGGATTGGTGGCCAATGGGCTGGCCATTCCCCTGGTGGTGGCTGCGATCCTGGGCCTGCCCACCTGGCGCACGGTGAATGTTGTGGTGGGATCGGCGGCCGTGCTGCCCACCGCCGCGGTGGGCATCGTGGCCTGCGTGGCTCTGCTGAGATGGCGGGCCTGGGGGCAGATCGTGGCCATCGTGGCCCTCTCGATGAGCCTGGCGGTGACGCTGCCCTACGGCATCGTGCGGCTGGCGTTGCTGAGCGAGGGGCGTCTGCTCACGGCGGTGGTCTGCTCCCTGCTCTGGGCCGCGCTCACCGCCACGCTGGTGTTCTGGTGCCGCCCCTGCATCCGCCGCTACCTGGTGTGACCGTCGGGGGTGTGACGGTCGGGAGCACCGGTGTTGCCTGATCCTGGAGATGTTGTGAAGGTGACAGTCACAGGCTGTCACAAGGGTGATGATCTGGTGAGGATGACCAGACAGGCGAGATGACGAACACCCTCACACCCGGTAGCTTTCAGAACTCTTCCCGGCAGGGTTCCCCCCGGCAAGGTTCCCCTCTGCAAAGCTCCTCGGGACGCCCGTTGCAGCGGAGCCACACCCAACCCGGTTCCATCCAATCCGGTCCCCTTCACCATGGCAATGGCCACCATGGCCAGTCCCACGTGCGACGCTACCGGCTCGTGGACGGCTGCGGCGCCCCCCATCCGGTGCTCGATGATCTCTACGACTCCCTCGAGGCGGCCTGGGCGGAAGCCAGCCGCTGGTGGCAGAACCACAGTGGTTGCGGCCAGGAGCCGGTGGAGATCGGTGTGGAAGTGAGCACCCCGAGTGGCGACTGGCGCACCCTGCGCTTCCCCGGCACCTGAACTGCTTGCCGTGAACTCAGCGCCAGTCGGGGCGGTAGATCCGCAATCTCGCTGAGCCCAGGGGTGTGGGATTGGGGTTGGGGCCATCCGGGAAGGCCGTCACCTGAAACAGATAGGTGCCGGGCACCGAGGGATTGCTCCAGGGCTTGAGCACCACGGTCACCGTGGAGCCTGGTGGCACCGGTTGAGGGAACCTCACCGACACCTCCCTCCCTGAGACATCGGCCTCCACGGGGATTGACTCACCCTGGCCGCGGGGACGGCCCAGAAAGGCCCTGGTGCGATCGATGCTGAAGGGAGAGATCCGCTCCGGCCCCTCGCTCTGGCGAATCAGCAGGCCCCCGAGCGAGGCGCCCGCGGCCTCATCGAGCTCCACGCTGAAGAAATATTCCGCCCTCGGATCCCCCACCGTGGTGCGGTAGCTCACCAGGTCGGCCTTCCAGGGCGGGCGGGCGAAGAAGGTGGATCCCCGCAGCTCCAGGGCACTGCCGGCCGGCGCCGTGAGGAGGGGGGCGATCAGGGGCGTGAGCAGGGGGATCAGCAGCGCAGTGCCGATGGGTGGACCGGTGCGGGCCACGGCGAGCCGGCGGGAGGTCACACCGTAGATCTCCCCCGCAGGAACGGCTGCGGATCCTGATCGCGGCGATGGCGCACCGGAATCGGCTGGCCCTGGGCCGTGGGCGCGCGGGGATCGCGGCTGGCGGTGTCCTCCAGAGCGATGCGCAGCTGGCGTGCCGCGTGCAGGGTCATGTCGCGCGGCACGCTGATGCGGTCCCGCAGGTGGCGCAGGCCGCCGGCGCTATCCGCCGGTGGCCTGATCGTGCGGCCGCTGATCAGGGTGCTGAGGGCGCAGCGCAGGGGCAGATCAAAGCCCTCGGCGCCCAGGGGATTGCGCTCCAGCAGGGTGGCGCGATGGCGCAGCACCCGACGCAGCGCGGCGGCGGCGGCTCCGGCCGGTGGTGGTTGGCTGGTTTCCGGATCCATGGCGGCGTTCCCCAGAAGCGGCCAGGGCCCCTGGTCGATGCGCTGGGCAAGGGTGCGCTGCTGGTCGTTGCCGTTGGCGTGGCAGCCGCCCATCTGCGGCGGCAGATCATGGGCGTGGGTGTGGAAGTCGCTCTGGGTGCCCAGGTAGGTGGAGCGCCGCTCCAGCCCGCGGAACCAGCGGTCGATCCCTGGGTGCTCCTGGCGCAGCAGGAAGCCCTTGTAGTACGCGAGGGAGGCATTCATGCGTTCCACGTAGGGCACGAACACCAGATCAGCGGTGCCCAGCTCCTCGCCCAGCAGAAAGGCTCCCGCCTGGCGCTCCAGTTCCCGCTCCATGGCCCCGGCCAGCTGCTGAAAGCGGTCGCGGGCCCGGGCGTCGGAGCCGGGGGAATGGGGGTAGCAGAGCCATTCGCACCAGGCCCGGAACAGCTCCCGCTCCAGCCGGCGCAGGGGCAGAACGGCGCTGTCGTGCATGCCGGGGCCGAGGCTGCCGAAGCTGGCTTCGAGGGCCTCGAGGATGCGATCGCTCTCGATGATCAGCCGCCCGTCCAGCTCCAGGGCCGGCAGCATGCCCGACGGCACCAGCCGCACGTACCAGCTCTCCTTTTCCCCGTAGCAGACCATGGTGACCTTGCGCACCCGGTAGGGGATGCGCCGCTCCTCCAGCCACAGCCACACCTTCTGGCAGTAGGGGCACCAGGCGTGGTGATCGCGGTAGAGGGTCACGCGCACGGCGCTCTCCGGCTGGCCGAACAGGCGCAGCAGGGACTGGGCGCTGGTAGGGGTTTCATCGGGTTCCGGCGGAACCAGGGACTCCAGTTCGCTCCAGCTCAGGGCCTGGTCCGCTCGCGCCGGACCGGACTCGGTTTCTAGGTTCGGATCACCCACCAGTGAGTTTCGGGTTTCCATGTTCGACGCCTTCACCAAGCTGATTGCTCAGGCCGACGCCCGGGGTGAATTCCTCAGCCCGGGGCAGATCGATGCCCTGGCTGCCATGGTGGCGGATGGCAACAAGCGGATGGATGCGGTCAACCGCATCACCTCCAACGCCTCCGCCATCGTCACCAACGCCGCCCGCGATCTGTTCGAGGGCCAGCCCGCCCTGATCGCCCCAGGCGGCAACGCCTACACCCATCGCCGCATGGCTGCCTGCCTGCGCGACATGGAGATCATCCTCCGCTACGTCACCTACGCCGTCTTCACCGGCGACGCCTCCGTGCTCGAGGACCGCTGCCTCAACGGCCTGCGTGAGACCTACCTCGCCCTCGGCGTTCCCGGCGCCTCCGTGGCTGAAGGTGTGCGCAAGATGAAGGACGCCGCCATCTCCATCGCCAACGACCGCAACGGCATCACCCCCGGCGACTGCTCCGCTCTGATGAGCGAGATCGGCACCTACTTCGATCGCGCCGCCGCCGCCGTCGGCTG
>JAWOBH010000329.1:0-7695 GCA_046498125.1 Prochlorococcaceae cyanobacterium
GTGCTGCCGCTGCTGTTCGGACTGCTGCTGGGGCTGGGGTTCGGCTACTCCCTGCTCGCCAGCGTGCTGCTGGGCTCGATCCTCTCCTCACACACGCCGCTCGGCTATCCGATCGTGCGCAGCTACGGGGAGGTGCGTGAGGAGGCGGTGGTGGTGGCCATCGGCGGCACCATCTTCACCGACCTGGCGGCGCTGGTGCTGCTGGCCCTGTGCATGGGGCTGCACCGGGGTGAGGCCTCCCCCCTGGACCTGGTGGCGCTGCCCCTGCGGGTGGCCCTGTTCGGAGCCCTGGTGCTGGTGCTGATCCGTCGCCTGGGCCGGCTCCTGGTGCAGCGCAGCGTCAACAACGACACCCAGCTGTTCGTGGCGGTGCTGCTGGCCCTGTTTCTGTCCTCCCTGGGCGCTGAGCTGGCCGGGGTGGAGAAGATCGTCGGCGCCTTTCTGGCCGGCCTGGCGGTGAACGGCGTGCTGCCGGAAGGCCGGGTGAAGGAGCAGGTGATCTTCGTGGGGGCGGCCCTGTTCATTCCGATCTTCTTCATCGGCCTGGGCCTGCTGCTGAACCTGCCCGCCTTCACCGGCACCCTGCTCGGGTCACCGTTCGCCCTGCTGCTGATCACCGGCCTGGTGGGCGCCAAGGGGCTGGCCTCCTGGTGGGCAGGCCGGTTCTACGGCTACAGCGGACCCCAGATGCTCACCCTCTGGTCGCTCTCCATTCCCCAGGTGGCCGCCACCCTGGCGGCCACGTTCGTGGGCTACCGGGCCGGGCTGCTGGATGAAACCGTGCTCAACAGCGTGCTGGCGCTGATGGTGGTCACCGCCACCCTGGGTCCCTACCTCACCGCCGTCGCGATGCCGCGGCTGGGACGCGCCAAGGCCGCCCGTCTCAACGCCGCGGCCGGCGGCAGCGGCCAGCGGGCCCTGGCCCGCCGGGCCCTGCGGGTGCTGGTGCCGGTGTCCAATCCCGACACCGAGGCGCCCCTGCTGCAGCTGGCCCATCTGCTGATGGGCGGTGAGGCCGACCAGCCGGGCGAGCTGCTGCCCCTGGCGGTGGTCTCCCCCCGCCAGGCAGAGGCCGGCGGCCAGAGCCTGACGGCTCTGGCCGCCGCCATGGCCCAGGCCCGGGGCCTGCTGCAGCGGGCCGAAGCGATCTCCAGGCCCTGGCAGGTGCCCTGCCGCAGCCTGCTGCGGGTGGATCAGGACCTGGCCGGCGGCATCGCCCTGGTGGCCGTGGAGCAGGCCAGCGACCTGGTGCTGATGGGGCTGACCCCGCCCAGCCCCCTGGGGCGGTGGCTGTTCGGCGATCTGGTGGATGCCACCTGCCGCCAGGCCCCTTGTCCGGTGGTGGTGGCCCACCTGCCCTGTCCCCCCGAGCAGCTGCGGCGCCTGCTGGTGCCGATCAAGGACCTCACGGCGGGCGCCATGGAGCAGTTCCAGCTGGCCCAGCGCCTGGCCCTGGCCCTGGAGGGAGAGATCACCCTGCTGCACCTGCACGATCCCCGACTGAGCCGGAAGGAGCGCCAGGCCCTGGTGGTGGAGCTGCAGCGCTGGCAGCCCAGCACCACGGCCGTTCCCCTGCAGGTGGTCCTCCAGGGCCACCAGGGCGTGGAGAGCGCGATTGTGGCCGCCAGCCACAGCCACGACCTGGTGATCCTGCGCTCCCAGCGGCGGCTGGTGGCGGGCCTGCCGATTCCCGCCAGCGACCGCACCAGCCGGCTGCTTCGCCGGCTCACAGGGCCGGTGCTGGTGATCAGCGATCCCCTGCACTGAGCACCCCTGGCACGGGTCCCCTCCACGCAGCCTGGCTGTCAAGGGCGACGGGGTGGACTAAACCGGGTGTGTGGATCGAGCCGCGATGACCATTCAACTCCTGCTGGTGCCCACCGATGGCTCGGAGATCTCCTCCCGGGCGGTGAACGAGGCTGTGGATCTGGCCGCTGCCCTGAAGGCCCGGGTGCGCTTCCTGCACGTGCAGAACAACTACCCGATCAGCCTGGTGGGGGTGGGCGAACTGGTGGAGGCCAGCACCATCGAGGCCCTGGTGGAAGCCGCCGGCAAGAGGGCCGAGACGATCCTGCAGGAAGCTGTGGCGGTGGCCGAGAAAGCCGGCGTGCAGGCCGAGCGGACAGTCCTGATGAACCCCCTGCCCCACAAGGCGATTCTCGAGGAGGCCAGCGCCTGCGCAGCCGACCTGATCGTGATGGGATCCCATGGCCGCCGGGGGCTCGAAGGCCTCCTGCTCGGCAGCGAAACCCAGCGGGTGCTGCTCGGCAGCAGCACCCCGGTGCTGGTGGTGCGCTGAGGCGACCGGACAGCAGCGGTGAGTGATCCAGCCCTCACGGCCTTCGGCTCCAGTTTCGGGGCCATCACCCTGGCCGAACTGGGGGACAAGACCTTCTTCATGGCGCTGATCCTGGCGGCCCGCCACCAGCGGCGCTGGGTGTTCCTGGGCAGCTTCACCGCCCTGGCCCTGGTCACCCTGCTGTCCCTGGGAGTGGGGTTCGGACTGCGGGAACTGCTGAACGAGCGCGTGCTGCCCTGGCTGGCGGCGCTGTTGTTCACGGGGTTCGGCTGCAAGCTGCTGCTGGATGCCCAGGGCCTGTCGCGCCATGCCGCCGCGGACGAAGCCGAGGAGGCCGAGCAGGCCGTGAATGCGGTCGAGCGGCGACAGCTGATCAGCCGTCCCTGGCCGGTGACCTGGGAGGCCTTCAGCCTGGTGTTCGTGGCCGAGATGGGCGATCGCACCCAGTTCGCCACGATCGTGCTGGCGGCGGCCCCCACCTTCACCTTCCCCGGCCTGGTGGCCGGGGCCCTGGCCGGCCATGCCCTGGTCACCGCCCTGGCGGTGGGATCGGGCCGCTGGATCGGCCAGCGGATGAACGAGCGCCTGCTGCACCGGCTCAGCGGCGGGCTGTTCCTGCTGTTCGGCCTGGCCTCCCTGGGGCAGGCCCTGGGCTGACCCCTACGCTGCCTGCCAGCTGCACGAGTGACGGTGGTGGTCAAGGACGAGATCAGCAGAGCCGAGGAACTCCAGGCTCTGGGCTGGCCCCCGGAGGACGTGCGCCGCTACGCCGAACTCTGGGACTACCGCCACCGCTGGGGGGCCATCAACCTGGAACCGGAGGACCGTGCCTTCCTGCGCAAAGCCGAGGCCGTGCTGCCCAAGCGCACCACGGGCAAGGGCTCGCAGAAGAAGACGCTGCAGGAGAAGTCCCACTACCGCTGGCTGGCCTTCCACCTCGAGGCGATGCGCGCCGGCGCCCAGGAGCAGGGGCTGGCCGAGGGCGAGCAGGGGGCCTGGCCGATCCTGCTGGAGGAGGAGCTGCGCCTGCTCGAGGAGCTGCAGCCGGTGCTGGGCCTGCCCGACACCCTCAAGGCCCGTGAGCTGGTGCCCCTGCGCGAGCAGCTGATCGCCGAGGCCAGCGCCGGTGCCCGCCAGCTGAGCTTCGACTTCAACGGGCCGCTGGAGGAGCTCAAGCAGCGCGAGCGCAGCAGCTGGAAACCGTTGCGCGGTGAGGGCAACACCGACACCAGCTATCCCGTGTTGGGCGCGGAGGCCGGCGCCCGCCTCCGCGCTCGCGTCGCCGAGGCGCTGGGCGAGCGCATTCGCACCACCTTCCCCTCACTGCAGGACTAGGGCATCAGGACTGGCGGGCGGGCCGCAGCAGCAGGCTGGCCAGCACAATGCCCACACAGGCCACCGCGGCCATGGGCAGGAAGGCGCCGCTGTAGCTGCCCAGCCAGTCGCGCAGCTGGCCGGTGAGCAGGGTGCCGAGCAGGGCCCCGGCCCCGTAGGCCGTAAACACCAGCCCATAGGTCTGGGCGTAGCGCTCCGGGTCGAAGCAGCGCAGGGTGGAGGCCGGGGCGATCGCCAGCCAGCCCCCCAGGCTGGCCCAGAACAGGGAGAAGGCCACCAGGTAGGTGAGCAGATCGCCCTCGCCGGCGCCGGCCATCATCAGGCTGCCCACCAGCACCAGCAGGTAGGCGAGAGTGGCCACCTGGGAGGGCCTGAGGCGATCGGAGAGCCAGCCGAACAGGGGCCGGCTGATGCCGTTGAACACCGCGAACAGGGAGATGCTGCTGGCGGCCAGGGCCGGGTCGATGGCGATCACCTCCAGGCCCACGGGGCTGGAGATGCCGATGGCACTGAGACCCAGCAGGGCCCCGAGGCCGTAGCAGAGCCACAGCCCGCAGAAGCTGCGGCTGCCCAGCAGCGCGGCGGTGGAGGTGGGCTGAAGGCTTCTGGGAGCAGCGGCCACGGGCAGGGGGCGGCGGGGATTGAGGGGCGGCTGCCACCCCGGCGGCGGCAGCACCATGGCCAGAGCAACGGCCACCATCAGCGCCAGAAAGGCCAGCCCCAGCAGCTGCAGGGTGGCGGACAGCCCCTGGCTGGCGATCAGGCGGTAGGCCAGCGGAGCTGTGATCAGGGGCGAGAGGCCGAAGCCAAGCACCACCAGACCCATGGCCAGGCCCTGACGCTCGGGAAACCAGCGTGCCGCCACCGCCAGGGGCACGCCATAGGCGAGGCCCACCCCGCTGCCCACGATCACGCCGTAGGTGAGCACCAGCTGGCCGATCGACTGGCTGCGGCTGGCCAGCAGGTAGCCCAGGGCCATCACACCACCGCCAAGCAGCATCAGCCGGCGTGGGCCCAGACGCGGCAGCAGCTGGCCCCCGGCGGGCATCAGCAGGGCGAAACAGAGCAGGGCCGCCGTGTAGGGGAGCATGCTCTCCGTGGCCCTCAGGCTCAGGGCCTGCTCCAGGGGCTGGCGGAACACACTCCAGGAATACACGGTGCCCATGCAGAGATGGGCGACGATGCCGAGGGGCAGCAGCATCCAGCGCCCCCGCGCCGCCGGCAGACCGAACAACCGCGGGGCATCGCCCTGGAACCCGGCCAGGGAGCCGACCTGAGAGAGGGATGGCCCCATGGCCGTGGATCCGAGGACCCGAACCCTATACAGAGTCCGCGGTGCTGGAAAGCACCGCACAGGATCTCGACATCCCAGGGCATCAGGGCTGCCGCCCTCAGCCCTGGCCGCCGGTGCTGAGCATGGCGGCGGCTGTCCACAGCAGGATTCCGGTGACGATGAAGCCGCCGGTGGCCACGACGTTCTGCCAGATCCGGCGCACCTGCGGGGTGGGCTGGTTGGCCAGCCAGGCCGGCCGCGGCCAGCCGGCCCCTGGGGTCCAGCCCATGGAGCCCCCGGCCGGGGCGCGGCGGGCCATCACGTCGCGCCAGTAGCCGTCGTAGCGGGGGGCCTGCTGGTTGAAGGGCATCGTGCCCACCGCCCGGCCGGCCAGCACCCGCGAGCGTTGGAAGGGCACCTGGTCTTCCCCGAAGGTCTCCAGATACTCCGGCGAGTCGACCAGAGCATCGATGAAGGCCGGCAGGCCCTGCTCGGCGATCACGATCGACCAGGCGATGCGCTCATGCTGGCCATACACGGGGCGGCCCAGCACCCGGCCCACCACCTGCTCCACCACCCGGTAGTTGCTGTTGCAGCGGTAGAAGTCCTCGCGGAACTTGTCGGAGAGCAGCAGCCTCCGGATGAAGCCGCGCATGGTGATCTGTCCACTGCGCAGGCGCATCTCGAGCACCGGATCCCGATCCACGCTGAAGGCGTGGAAGAAGATCTGGCGGTAGGCCTGCTCGATCAGCGCATCACTGGCGGAGCTGTCTCCGGCCAGGGACGGCGGTGCCTGGCGGGGGGTCTCATCACCGGTGGGCAGAAAGCTTTCGACACGGGCATTGATCGCCGACGGGCGGGTGTCGAGCAGAGGCAGGACCATGAAACGGGAACGATCACCATCTCGCGGGACCGTATCGACACCCCACACCCCGCGCGGACACAGCCCCGGCAACCCTCACACAAGTTCACCACCGCGGCAGATCAGCGCCGGCCGGATCCGCTCCGGCGGCCCAGCGGCTCGCAGTGCTGTCACCCGGGGCCCTGCAGACTCGAGCGGTTTCCCCTCCAGCCCGCCGGTGACCGCCCCACGGCAACCCCTCCCGCGGCAGCCAGCCTGCTGGCATCCCCACCTCTGGCACCCCACCACCCAGGTGCGCACGGCGCCGGTGCCCCTGCGGGTGCGCCGCGCCGCCGGCGCCGAGCTCGAACTGGACGACGGCCGCCGCCTGATCGACGCCATCAGCAGCTGGTGGGTGACCCTGCACGGCCACGCCGAGCCCAGCATCGCCGCGGCGATCGCCCACCAGGCCAGCGAACTGGAGCAGGTGATCTTCGCCAACTTCAGCCACGCCCCGGCCGAACGGCTGGCGGAGCGCCTCAGCGCCCTGAGCGGTCTGGAGCGGCTGTTCTTCTCCGACAACGGCTCCACCGCCGTGGAGGTGGCCCTCAAGATCGCCTGGCAGTGGTGGCGCAATCGGGGCGAGCCGCGGCGGCAGCTGATCGCCTTCAGCGGTGCCTACCACGGCGACACGGTGGGGGCGATGGCGGTGGGAGCCCGCTCCCTGTTCAGTGAACCGTTCGAGCCGCTGCTGTTCGGCGTGGTCCGGGTGGACTGGCCGGCCAGCTGCTGGCACGATCCCGAGCCCGAGCGGCGCGAGCAGGCCGCCCTGGCCCAGCTGGAGGCGGCCCTGCGGACCCCCACCGCGGCCGTGATTCTGGAGCCGCTGATCCAGGGGGCCTCGGGGATGGCCATGGTGCGGCCCGCCTTCGTGCAGGCGGTGGCCGAGCGGGTGCGGGCCGCCGGCGCCCTGCTGATCGCCGATGAGGTGATGACCGGCTTCGGGCGCACCGGCGCCCTGTTCGCCTGCAGGCGAGCCGGGGTGCAACCTGATCTGATGGCCCTCTCCAAGGGCCTCACCGGCGGCTTTCTGCCCATGGGCGTGACCCTGGCCAGCGAGCGGCTGTACCAGGGCTTCATCAGCGACGACCCCACCGCCACCTTCTTTCACGGCCACAGCTTCACGGCCAACCCGCTGGGCTGCGCCGCCGCCCTGGCCAGCCTCGACCTGCTGGAGGCCGACCCCGGGCGCTACACGGGCTTTGAGGCCCGCCACCGGCCGCTGCTGGAGGGCCTCGCCCGGCACCGGCGGGTGCGGCGGCCCCGCTGCCTGGGCACGGTGGCCGCCTTCGACGTGGCTGTCGACAACCCCGGTTACCTCAGCGCCGTGGGGCGAAGGATCCAGCGCCACTGCCTGGAGGCCGGCGTCTATCTGCGGCCCCTGGGCAACGTGGTGTATCTGTTGCCGCCCCTCTGCTTCAGCGACGCCCAGCTGGAGCGCTGCTACGCCGCCATCGGCTCGGCCCTGGATCAGGCCTGACTGAGTCAGTCCTGAACCCCCCAGCGCCAGTGGGTGATGGCGGGGTCGTCCTTGCCGTGCTCATGGGCATAGGCGCGGTGGTGGAGGATCGCCTCCTTCATGCGCTCCTTGATGTGGGCGGCCCGTGAACCCAGGCCCGGCACCCGGTCGATCACATCGATCACCAGGTTGAAGCGATCGATCTGGTTGTTCATCGCCAGTTCCAGGGGGGTGTTGATGTTGCCCTTCTCCTTGTAGCCACGCACGTGGATGTTGGCGTGGTTGGTGCGGTGGTAGGTGAGGCGATGGATCAGCCACGGATAGCCGTGGAAGTTGAAGATCACCGGGCGGTTGATGGTGAACAGCGTGTCGAAGTCGCGATCGTTCAGGCCGTGGGGATGCTCGTCGGGGCTGGTGAGGGAAAACAG
>JAWOBH010000027.1:0-5362 GCA_046498125.1 Prochlorococcaceae cyanobacterium
CGCAGGTTCTCGGCCTGGGCTTCGGTCTTGTTGGTGAAGTGCAGCCCCCCGAGCTTGGTGACCCCCTCCACCAGGGCCCGCACCTCGGCGCCGAAGTGCTGCTCGAGCTGCTCGGGGGTGACATCGGTGTCCTCCACCACGTCGTGGAGGAAGCCGGCGGCGATCACCGCGGCGCTGGCGCCGATGTCGCGCAGCAGATCGGCCACGGCCACCGGATGGATGATGTAGGGCTCACCGGTGGCCCGGTACTGGCCCTCGTGCAGCTGGAAGGCAAAGTCAAACGCCGAGGCCAGCAGGGCCTCGGCGTCGGTGGGGCAGCACTGGGAGCTGCCGGGGGGAACATGCTCGATGCAGCGCTGCAACCACTCAGGCAGCGGCACGCCGTAGTCACCGGGGCCGTGGATCGGCCGCCGCCCCAGGCCAGCGCCGGCCGCGGGGGGTTGGGCTGGGGACGGCCGGGTGGGCAGGAGGAGCTCGTCCCGGGCAGCGACCGCGGTGGACTCCGCCATCGGAGTGGAATCGGTGGCCGCCCGGAGCATGGGGTCCTGCGGAGTGGTCTCATCGTATTCAGCCAGCGACACTCGGGGACGGATCCGCCCGCACCGTTGTTCATGTCCCCATCCGCGCCGCGCCCATGACCGAGCCCGTGCTCAGCCTGCGCCAGCTGCGGGTGGCCTATCCCCAGAGCGAGCGGCCCACTCTCGACGGCCTTGACCTCTGCCTCAGGCCCGGTGAAACCCTGGCCCTGGTGGGGCCCTCCGGCTGCGGCAAGAGCACGGTGGCGCGGGCAGTCCTGCAGCTCCTGCCGGAGGGCAGCAGCTGCAGCGGCGAGCTGCTGCTGGCGGGGCGCGATCCGCGCAGCCTGCGACGGCCGGCCCTGCGCAGGCTGCGCGGGGAGGCGGTGGGGCTGGTGTTCCAGGACCCGATGACGCGGCTCAACCCGCTGCTCACCATCGGCGCCCATCTGACCGACACCCTGCGCGCCCACCGTCCCGGCTGGAGCCGCAGGCAGCTGCGCCAGCGGGCCGAGGAGCTGCTGGGGCGGGTGGGCATCGGCGTGGACCGCTACGGCAGCTACCCCCACGAGTTCAGCGGCGGCATGCGCCAGCGGCTGGCGATCGCCCTGGCCCTGGCCCTCAATCCGCCGCTGGTGATCGCCGATGAGCCCACCACCAGCCTGGATGTGGCGGTGGCCGGCCAGGTGATGGCCGAACTCACGGGCCTCTGCCGCGAGGCCGGCAGCGCCCTGCTGCTGATCAGCCACGACCTGGCCATGGCGGGGCGCTGGTGCGACCAGATCGCCGTGCTCGATGAAGGCCGGCTGATCGAGCGCGCCCCGGCCCGGCAACTGCTCACGGCACCGCAATCACCCCTGGCCCGGCGGCTGGTGGCCAAGGCGCGCGAGCGCGAGGGCAGCGAGAGCCAGGCCCCGGCCGCGGCGCCGCTGCTGCTGGAGATCGAGGCCCTGCGCTGCTGGCATCCGCTGCCGGGCCTGCCCTGGCAGCGCCGCTGGCTGAAGGCGGTGGACGGGGTGAGTCTGACGCTGCAGCAGGGCGAGACCATCGGGCTGGTGGGGGCCTCCGGCTGCGGCAAGAGCACCCTCTGCCGGGCACTGATGGGCCTGGCGCCGGTGCGCGGCGGCGCCGTGCGCCTGGAGGGGGCCGACCTGCAGCAGCTGCGCGGCGCCAGCCTGCGCCGGGTCCGGCGCGGCATTCAAATGGTGTTCCAGGACCCGCTGGCCTGCCTCAACCCCCAGATGCGCGTGGGCGATGCCATCGCCGATCCACTGCTGATCCACGGTCTGGCCAGCCGCAGCGCCGCCCGCGAGCGTGCCCGCCAGGGCCTGGCGGCGGTGGGGTTGACCCCCCCGGAAGCGTTCGAAAACCGCCTGCCGCGCCAGCTCTCCGGCGGCCAGCAGCAGCGGGTGGCGATCGCCCGCGCCCTGATCCTGGAGCCGAAGGTGCTGCTCTGCGACGAGAGCGTGAGCATGCTCGACGCCGAGGTGCAGGCGGACGTGCTGCAGCTGCTGCGCGATCTCCAGACCCGCCTGGGGCTGGGGATGCTGTTCGTGACCCACGACCTGGCGGTGGCCGGCGGCTTCTGCCACCGCGTGATCGTGCTCGACGGCGGCCGCATCGTGGAGGAGGGGCCTGGCAGCGCCCTGCTGCGCCGCCCCCGGGCGGTGATCACCCGCCAGCTGGTGGAGGCCTGCCCGCGCCTTCCGGCCCTGGCCTGAGGGCAGCTGACGCTGGAGCTGGCCCTGGCGCTAACGGCGGCGGCGCAACCGCTCCAGCAGGGCCGTGAACTCCGGCGGCAGGGGCGCCTCGCACACCAGACGCTCGCCGCTGATCGGGTGATTCAGCCCCAGCTGCACGGCGTGCAGGGCCTGGCCGGGCAACTCCACGGGCAGCCGGCGGCAGCGGGAATACACCGGATCGCCCACGATCGGATGGCCCATGTGGGCGCAGTGCACCCGGATCTGGTGGGTGCGGCCGGTGTCGAGCTTGAAGCGCAGCAGGACGTGGTCGCCCAGGCGCTCGATCACCCGCCAGTGGGTGCAGGCGTGGCGGCCGCTGCCGTCGCTCACCACTGCGTACTTCTTGCGGTCCACCGGATGGCGGCCGATGGCGCCCACGATCGTGCCGGCATCGGCCGCCGGCTGGCCGTGCACCACCGCCAGATACTCCCGCGAGGCGATGCGCTGCTGGATCTGCGCCTGCAGCTTCACCAGCGCCTCCTGGCTCTTGGCCACAACGATGCAGCCGGTGGTGTCCTTGTCGAGGCGGTGCACGATGCCGGGGCGCAGCTCGCCGCCGATGCCCGGGAGGTCGGGGCAGTGGTGCAGCAGGCCGTTCACCAGGGTGCCGTCCCTGTTGCCCGGTGCCGGATGCACGGTGAGGCCGGCGGGCTTGTTGAGCACGATCAGGTGCTCGTCCTCGAAGAGCACATCGAGGGGAATGGCCTCGGGTTTGAGGTAGTCGAGGGGCTCGGGCGGCGGCATCCACAGCTCCACCGTGTCGCCGTGGCGCAGGGGGGTCTTGGCCCGGCCGGTGACGCCGTTCACCCGCACGTAGCCGGCAGCGATGAACTTCTGGATGCGGGCGCGGCTCTGCTCCGGCCGCTGGCTCACCAGCCAGCGGTCCAGCCGCATCGGCAGCGGCCGGGGATAGGTGAGCGTGAGCAGTTCGCCTTCGCCCACGCCAAAGCCTGATCCGGTCTGCGCACCCGCCATGGCGTCGACCGTACGAGCCGGCAGCTCAGGCCGCTGCAGGCGGCAGCTCCAGCGCAATCGCCCCAAGCCTGCTGCAGCGGAAGTCATCGAGCAGCTTGGTGGCCATCCGCAGGCTGTCGCCGCTGGTGTGGCGCCCGGCCGCCGCCGCCAGCCAGCCCTCGGCGTCTGCGGCGCCGCTGCCCAGCGCCTCCAGGGCGATGCCGTAGCGCCGCTCCAGCACGCCGGCCGTCACGCCGGACGCCGGCAGCGCCTCCAGGGCCCTGAGCAGGGCGATGAAGGCCCCGGCCACCGCCTCGGCGTCATAGGCGGCCTGGCCGATGTCGTCGCAGAGGGCCAGCCGCAGGGCCGCCAGCTGGTCGTCCAGCCGCGGCGGCAGCACGCCGGGGGCATCGAGCAGGTCGAGGTCCTGACCCAGGCGCACCCAGCGCAGACTGCGGGTGACGCCGGCGCGGCGGGCGCTCTCCACCACCTTCTGGCGCACCAGCCGATTGATCAGGGCTGACTTGCCCACATTGGGAAAGCCCAGCATCAGGGCCCGCACCGGCCGCGGGCGCATCCCCCGCGAGCGGCGGCGGGCGTTGAGGGCCTCGCCGCTGCGGATCGCCGCCTGCTGCAGCTGCTTCACGCCCGTGCCGGCCTTGGCGTCACACCACAGCAGGGCCTGCCCCTGGTCCCGGAACCAATCCGTCCAGACGGCCCGCAGGGGGGCCGGAATCATGTCCACCCGGTTGAGCACCAGCAGGTGCTGACGGCTGCCGATCCAACGCTGCAGGCGCGGGTGACCGGTGGCCTGGGGGATGCGGGCATCGCGCACCTCGATCACCAGGTCCACTTTCGCCAGGGCGTCGCGCAGGGCGCGCTCAGCCTTGGCGATGTGGCCGGGGTACCACTGGATCGGCGGCGCGTTGACGCTCAGCAGCGCCATCAGGGCACCACCAGCACGGGGCAGGGGGCCAGCTGGATCACCCGCGCCGCGGTGCTCTGCTGATCGCTCTCCAGGGTGATCCCGCGGGTGCCCATCACGATCACATCGGCATCGATCTCATCAGCCACATCGCCGATCACGAAGGCGGCCTTGCCCTCGCGCTCGATCACATCGCAGGCCACACCGGCCTGCTGGAAGCTGCCGCGGGCCTGCTCCAGCAACTGGGCCACGGCGGGCTCGTCGTCGCCGGACTCCACCACCGAGAGCAGCACCAGCCGACTGCCGTGCTCCTGCACGAGCTGCAGGGCCACCGCCGCCGTGTCCATGGCCTGGCGGCTGCGGTCGATCGGAAACAGAACGGTCTTGAACATCGCGGGCGGGGCTCGGCTCCATCCAGGTGGGGCCGGGGCATGAAGCCAGTCTGAACGACGCTGTGCGGGCTAAGCTCCCGCCCGTTTATCCCCATTCCCAAACGCGTCCCATGGCGAAGCGATCCCTCTCCAGCCTCAGCGTCGACGACCTGCGCGGCAAACGGGTGCTGGTGCGGGTGGACTTCAACGTGCCCCAGGACGACAACGGCGCGATCACCGACGACACCCGCATCCGCGCCGCCCTGCCCACCATCGCCCACCTGCGCGACAACGGCGCCAAGGTGATCCTGGCCGCCCACTTCGGCCGGCCCAAGGGCCAGGTGGTGGAGGGCATGCGCCTCACCCAGGTGGCAGCCCGGCTGAGCGACCTGCTGGGGGTGCCGGTGGAGAAGACCGAGAGCTGCGTGGGCCCCGACGCCGAGGCCAAGGTGGCAGCCCTCGACAACGGCACGGAACTTTAACCGAACCGGGTAAGGAAAGCCCGTATAAGAACAGACCGGTCGAAGAAAACCTCCGCTTGTTCGAACAAATGAAAAACGGTGATTTTCCGGACGGTTCAAAAACACTCAGAGCAAAAATTGATATGGCATCCGGAAATTTGAATATGCGGGATCCGGTCATTTATAGAATATCTCATAATCATCACCACAGAACAGGTGATAAATGGTGCATATACCCTATGTATGATTTTGCTCATTGTTTGAGCGATTCGGAAGAAAAGATAACCCATTCTCTATGTACTCTTGAATTTGAAGACCACCGACCCTTATATGACTGGTTTTTGGATCAGCTTGGCGTTTTTCATTCACAGCAAATAGAATTTGCAAGACTAAA
>JAWOBH010000098.1:0-5985 GCA_046498125.1 Prochlorococcaceae cyanobacterium
GGGGCGCTGTAGGCCTGCAGGTTCTCCACCTCCTGGCGCGCCGGGGGGAAGGGGTTGGTCACAGGGCCAGATCGCTCCAGCCGCAGCGTAGGTGTGCCTCCTGCCTGCTCCGGGCCCATGCGGGGGCTGAGGGCGCAGAGATCGCTGCCACGCGGAATCTGTAACAAGCCTTGCGACAGCTACCGCCTGCCCTTGAGCTCGACTAGGGAAGAGATAGGGAGAGCCAGGGAGGTGATGTCTGAACTCGGACAGGACAACACGCTGAACGGGGCGGAGCCTGGCGCCATCCACCGAATCACAGGTCAGGCGCGACGGCGCTGAAGCATGCACCCAGACGACGGGCATTCCGCAACAGAAACGGGTCAACCACCACAGAGGGACATCAGAAATGAACGCTCCTGACAACATCCACGCAACGGGGATCGTCGACACCTGCACTCCCCCTTGCCTTTCGCTCTACCAGCCCACACATCGCCATCATCCCGAGAACCAGCAGGACCCCATCCTGTTCGGCAACCTCGTGAAGGAATTGCAGGACTCACTCCAACAACGATTCCCCCCAGAGGAGATCCGGCCCTTGCTGAAGCCCTTCCTGGACCTGGCTGACAACCGCGACTTCTGGAATCACACCCTCGATGGACTCGCCATCCTGGGCGGCAAGGACACGTTTCGGATCCACAAGCTGCAGCGCCCCGTGGCCCCACTGGCTGTGGTGGCGGACAGCTTCCACATCAAACCCCTGATCCGCGTTCTTCAGTCCGCAGACCGCTATCAGGTTCTCGGCCTGAGTCGCCATGAGGTCAAGCTCTACGAAGGCAATCGTGACGGCCTGGATGCGATCAGCCTGCACCCGGCTGTGCCCGCCACACTGACCGATGCACTGGGTCAGGAGTTGACCGATCCACACCTCACCGTGGCCTCCTACGGAGGGGTGGGGGGCTCCCAGGCACCCATGCACCACGGCCACGGAGGCAGAAAAGCCGAGGTTGACATCGACACGGAACGCTTCTTCCGGATCGTTGACCGTGAGGTTCTCAAGCACCACTCCCAGCCATCAGGGCTGCCACTGATCCTGGCGGCACTCCCCGAGCACCATCATCTCTTCCACGAGATCAGCAAGAATCCATTGCTGCTGCCGGAGAGCATCGCCACCCACCCCGATGCCCTCCCGTCGATCGACGACCTTCGCCAGCGCGCCTGGCAGCTGATGGAGCCTCGCTATCTGGCGCGCCTGGCCGATCTGGCGGAGGCGTTCGGCGACGCCAGATCCAAAGGGCTCGCCGACGATGATCCGGCCCAGGTCGCCAGGGCCGTGGTCAGCGGACGGGTGGCGACGCTGCTGATCGAAGCCCAGCGAGAAGTTCCCGGGCGGATCAACACCGAGACCGGTGACATTGAACCTGGCGAGCTATCAGACTCGGATGTCAATGACATGCTCGATGAGATGGGCTCTCTTACCCTGAAGATGGGCGGACAGGTCGTGGTTGTACCCGCCGAACGGATGCCGACGAAGACCGGGATAGCGGCAATCTACAGATACTGAACCGACCCGCACCGATCGCAGTTACCAGAACAGAATTCACAAGAGCAGATGAGGATGACCCCATGCAGATTCTGATCAACACCGACAACAACATTGAAGGCACTGACCAGCTGAGCCAACAGCTGGAAGCGCTGGTGAGGGACGCCCTGGATCGTTTCAGCAGCCAGATCACACGCGTGGAAGTCAACCTCAGCGACGAGAACAGCGACAGGAAGTTCGGCCCCGAGGACAAACGCTGCCTGCTGGAGGCTCGGCTCGCCGGCCTCCGGCCGATCGCGGTGAGCCATGAGGCGGCGACCATTGCGCTGGCTGTTGATGGCGCCACCGAAAAGATGAAGCACTCCCTCGAAAGCACCCTGGGGCGACTGGACACGTGACAAACCTGGGCGCGGGCAGAACCCTGCGGTCAGCCAATTCGAGCTGACCGGCTGCTGAACCGAAACGAACGCCATGTCGAAGCGGGCAGCGCCCACCAGCAACGTTCACCTGAAACGGGAGCTCGGACCATGGATGCTGTCGATCTACGGCGCCGGGACCATCCTGGGTGCCGGGATCTATGTGCTCATCGGCAAGGTGGCCGGAGAGGCCGGTTATTGGCTTCCCCTCGCCTTCGTGGTTGCCGCACTGGCGGCGGCGATCAATGCCCTGACCTACGCCGAACTGGCCAGTCGTCAGCCCAAGGCGGGTGGACCGGTGGCCTATGTGGAGAAGGCCTTCGCCCAACCCTGGCTGACCCAGCTGCTGGCCTGGATGATCGTCACCACCGGTGTGGTTTCCGCCGCCACGATCACCTCGGGCTTCGCGGGCTATGTCGGCTACTTCATCGACCTGGCGCAGTGGTGGCCGAAGACCCTGCTGCTCGTGATCCTCGGCAGTCTCGCCGCACGGGGAGCGAGGGCTTCCGCATGGTTCATGGCGATCACCACCAGCCTTGGTGTCATCGGTCTCCTGATGGTGATCTGGGCGGCCATGACCACGGGTGCGGCGACTGCCCTCTCCGACTATCGGGCGAGCGTCCCACCGCTGTTCGAACTGGACGAGCTCACCGCCATCCTGGCCGCAGCCTTCCTGGCCTTCTATGCCTTCATCGGCTTTGAGGACATGGTGCATCTCGCCGAGGAAGTGCGCCGCCCCCAGCGGACCATGCCGATGGCCATCGGGGCCGCCATCGCAACGGTGGTCCTGCTCTACGTCGCGGTGTCCGTGGCCGCCCTGACGCTCGCAACCCCCGAGGAGCTCGCCACCAGCGGCGCACCCCTGGTCACCGCTGTGGAGCGGGGCGGATTGCCCGGATGGCCCCTGGCCCTGCTCAGCCTGTGGATCATCGCCAACGGTGCCCTCGCCCAGATCGTGATGGCCAGCCGGGTGATCTACGGGCTCGGCAGGCGCCGCGGCGTTCCGGCAGCGCTGGGGCGGGTGAACGCCAGGACAGGCACACCGATGCCCGCAACCCTGGCGGTCACAGCGATTGCAGTGTCGCTGGCGCTGTTCTTCCAGCTCGAAGTGCTGGCAGCGGCGACCAGTTTCGTGATGCTGCTGGTGTTCGCTCTCTCCAACCTCGCCCTGATCCGGCTCAAGCGACATCGGCCACAGGCGCCCTTCAACCTTCCCGCAATCGTGCCCTGGGTCGGCCTGGCTGTCTCCATCGCGCTGACCCTGGGCCGCGTGCTGCTGGGCGGGGCCGGGCCCTGATCCGGGTGGGACGATCGCCCCTCTGATCCGATCCGGGGCCATGCTGCACCTGCGAAGCCAAAGGGGCCTGCCGGTCGAGATGCCATCCCTCTGCTGGAGTTGATCAGAGATGCCCTATCGCTTGAGAACCGGCGAATCGGTGCAGCACGGTGTGCGCCGGGTGATCAACCAGCAGATCGAGCGAGCGCTCGATGAGCTGGCGGATCCGGATCTGGATCGGGCCGAGACGATCCACCAGGTGCGCAAGCGCTGCAAGAAGATCCGTGGGGCGCTGCGGCTGGTGCGCGCTGGTCTCGGTGACGCCTACGCCATGGAAAACGCGTGGTACCGCGACGCGGCGCGCCGTCTCTCGGCTCTGCGCGACGCCCAGGCCATGGTTGAAACCGGCGAGGCGCTGGCCAGGCATTTCGCCGGCCAGGTCGATGGAGCCACCATCCAGGCCATCCAGGTCCATCTGGTGGCGTGCAGGGACGCCCTGATGAACGACAGGGCGCGGATCACAGGGTTGCTGGAGGATTTCCAAGCAGCGCTTGAAGCAGGTCAGAACCGGGTGCCATCGCTGACGATCAGGGGCGATGGCCACGAGGCCGCGCTTGCGGGCATGCGCAAGACCTATGGGCGGGCATGGGCCGCCATGGATGAGGCCTACGACAAGCCCGGGGCCGGGACATTCCACGAGTGGCGGAAGCGGGTGAAGTACCACCGGTATCACCTGCGTCTCCTGCAGGAGACCTGGCCGGATGTGATCGAAGCACGTGAGTATACCACACACCAGCTGGGCCGATTGCTGGGCGATCATCATGACTGCTGTGTGCTGCGCGCCCTGATCCTCAACGATCCGACCTGCACGGCAACCCAGGAGGGTCAGCAGCACATCGTTGCGCTCATCGATCGGCGGATCGCGCAGATCGAGCAAGCAAGCAGACCGCTGGGTCAACGGTTGTTTGCGGAGAAACCGAAGCACCTGGCTCGCCGGTTCGGCGCCTATCTCGGGATCTGGTCACAGCAACACTGATGGCCCAGGCGCGGAGCCCATGGGAAACGCCGGCAGGAGCCAATAACCAGCAACAGCCGGAGCAGCCATGAAACGCGCGCGACCAGTGGTGGCTCTTGTGCTGGGAGTTCTGGGCGTGGCCATGGCGCTCCAGCACGGGCAGGGAGGAGCGAATGGAGCAGCCGGGGCTGTTCCGGTGATTCTGGACACCGACCTGGCGACCGATGCCGACGATGCCGGCGCCGTGGCTCTCCTGCACGCTCTGGCCGGTCAGGGGGAGGCGGAAATCCTGGCGATGGGCGTCTCCGTTGCCAACGACCATTCAGCGCTGGCGCTCGATGCCATCAACACCTTTTTCAGGCGCCCGGACATTCCCATCGGCACAACCAAGGCAGGCGATGCCTACCGGCCCGCGAACGCGCGGGTCCGCTATGTGGAGCAACTCGCGAAGGAATATCCCCGCAGCCGTCAGCACTGGCAGAGCGCCGCTGACGCACCCGATGTGGTGGCTGTGTATCGAGCGGTGCTGGGAGCCCAGCCCGACATCTCGCCTGAGGTCCCTGGTGTGGTGGTCGTGAGCGTGGGAATGCTCACCAACCTCAGGGATCTGCTCCAGAGCCAGCCCGACGAGCACAGCGATCTGGCCGGGCGGGACCTGCTGAGCCGAAAGGTGCGCCTGTGGGTGGGGATGGCGGGCCGATTCCCGTCCGGCAGGGAATACAACCTGCACACCCACCAGGCCGCTTCAGGCGATGTACTCAGACACTGGCCCACCCCTGCGGTTTTCAGTGGCTACGAGATCGGCAAGGAGATCAGCACAGGCCATCGGCTGCAAGCACTGCCCGCAGGCCGCGGGCCGGATGGACACATCATCAGGAGGGCCTATCAACTGCATCGCTCTCTGAAGCGGGGGCGTCCCAGCTGGGATCAGTCGGCTGTGCTCTATGCCGTGCGCGGCATTGATGGCGGTCCCGCCAGCCAGCACTGGCAGCTCTCCGCGCCGGGACAGGTGCAGCTGGCGGCCGATGGAACCAACAGCTGGAGTGATCAACCGGACGGGCTGCAACGCTACAAAATTGAACACAAATCACCTGATGCCATCGCCAAGGAGATCAACCGGCTGATGCTCTCCGGGGACACGGTGATCGGCGAATCGACCCGTTCTCAGCGGCCGTGATGGTGAGGCCCAAGCCGATGGATCAGATCAACACGTTCCTCACATCCGCTCCAGGGTGGGAATCCCCAGCAGCCCCAGGCCCAGCTTGAGGGTGTCGGCGGTGAGGCGGCAGAGGGCCAGCCGGGAGCGGCGGGCCGGTTCGTCGGCCCTGAGCACGGGCACCTGGTCGTAGAAGCGGTTGAACACCTGGCTGAGCTCGAACAGGTAGCTGCACAGGCGGTTGGGCAGCAGCTCGGCCTCCACCTCGGCGATCACCGCATCGAGCTTGAGCAGCTCACGGATCAGCGCCCACTCCTGGGGCTCGCTGAAGCTGAGCTCCACGGCGCTCCCGGTACCCGGCGCCCCGGCTGCCGCGCCCGCCAGATCACCACCCTTGCGGGCGATGCCAGCGATACGCACCACCGCGTAAAGCAAATACGGGGCGGTATTGCCAGTCAGCGCCAGCATGCGATCAAAGCTGAACTGGTAGTTGGTGCTCCGGTTGGTGGAGAGGTCGGCGTACTTCACCGCCGCCAGGCCCACGGTGGTGGCCACCTGCTCAATGAAGGCGTCGTCCTCCTGCCGGCCCTCCTCCTGCAG
>JAWOBH010000131.1:0-2668 GCA_046498125.1 Prochlorococcaceae cyanobacterium
GGCAGGTGTTGCGCGCTGGGCTGAGGAGGTAGGCAGCGGTGCTGAGACCCGCAGGCGAGGATCAAAGGCAGTTGGATTCCGGACCGCCGCTCGGGCTTCTGCAGCGCTGCCGGTGGGCCACGTTGGCGCTTGAGCCCAACAGTTGCAGGGCCTCCATCAACCCCGCTTGCGGCAGCACAGGGGGCGCCACAGTCAGAGGCGAATCACTGGGTCGTCGACAGCCGGTGCGCCGTGGTCTGCCATCCCGGAGCAGAGGTCTTGCCGGCCTGGAGGTTGCATGGGGACAGGCAAGACCCCATCAATCCCCGGGCTCGGCCCGGGGGTTTGGCGCTCCCCCATCGTCCCGGCCAGGCGTGCCCACGCCGCTGATCCACGCCTCCGGCTCGGGCATGCGCACGGGACGGTCACGATCGAGAGCCTGCAGGGCTTCGAGGCTGTCGGCGGTGCGCACCTCCACCGCGTAGCGCATCGACGAGGCCACACCCGTGCCCCGGTAGCGGCCGCTCACGGGCGCCGCCAGGTGGTGATCGGGCGAGGCAGCCAGCACCACATGGCCATCGGCCACCGCCAGACCAAGGCTGGGGTCGTAGCCCCTCCAGCCGGCCCCCGGCAGATAGACCTCGGCCCAGGCATGCAGTTCGTGCTCACTCACCTCCTCGGGGTGGTGCATCGAATAGCCGCTCACGAACCGGGCGGCCAGGCCCAGGCTGCGGCAGGCCTGCACGTAGAGGATGGCGGTGTCGCGGCAGGCACCGGTGCGGGTCTCGAGGGTGTCGCCGGCGCTCATCGGCTCTCCGTCGGGCCGACCGATGTGGTGGAAGCCGTGGTGGATCGTGTCGGCCAGATGCATCAGGAAATCCGTGGTGGAGCCATCCACCGCCGCAGCCAGCTCAGCCGCCCATCGGCGCACCGATTCGTCGATCGGGGGTCCCTGCCCCGGCAGACAGGGGGCCAGAGAGAGGGTGTCCTCGCGTGGGTAGGCGGCCGGCAGGGCCCGGGCCGGAGGGTGGGTGATGATCCAGTCGAAGGGGTTGTCCCTGGTGGTGCGCACCACCATGTCCACCTCGATGCTGAGCTCCTCCTGGAGGGCGTTGAACCACAACACCACGGCCTCGCCACCGTCGGGATCCAGCACGCGGCTGCTGCCGCTCGGCTCCGGGGAGACCTGGAGCTGGTGCTGGAGCAGCCGCTGGGCGGGATCGGTGCGGGGGGTGAGCCGCACCGTGGTGGGCTCGAGAAACACCGCTCGCTCGTAGGCATACCGCAGGGCGTGGCGAACGTGGAACAGCATGCGATGGAGGAGCTCCCTGGCCATCAGGCTGACATCAGACGGCCTGCAGCTCGGCGCAGGGACGATCGCGATGGTTCAGGGGATCGGCAAGGCGGCATCCGAGGTTGACCATGCCCCGCTGCAGGAGACGGATCAGTCCCGACACCACCTGCCGCTCCTGAGGACTGAACTGGTCCCGGTGATGGGCCAGCCAGTGGATCTCCTCAACCGTGATCACGCCGGAGGTCATGGCCTGGCGATGCACCTGAGAAACGCTCATGGCTGCAGATGTGAAGTATTGATAAGCTGGCGCGCCAACCCCGGCGGCGCGTGGCGGTTATCCGCCGCTCAGGACGCCTCGGACTCCGCGCCGGCCGCTCCGACGCTGGCGGCGTAGCTGCGATCCTCGGTGCCGCACAGCCAGTCCCAGAAGGTGAAGTAGAGGCCGAAATGCACCCCAGGCCGGCGGTGATGCAGACAGTGGTGAGCCGGACCGATCAGCCAGCGGCCGAACAGGTGGTGGGGAAAGCGCTGAGGCAGGTGATCGAGATCCACATGGTTCACGATCGCCCACACCGTCATGGTGCTCAACACCGCCACCAGGGTGATCAGATGAAGGGGCAGCAGCGCCACCACCAGCACCAGGAACAGGGCCTGGACCACCGCTTCCGGGGGATCAAAGGCAAACGAGGTCCAGGGGGTGGGATGGTGGGAGCAGTGATGACCGTGATGGCACCAGCGATAGAGCCGCGGATGGTGAAACAGGCGGTGGGTGGCATAGAACACGGCGTCCTGCAACACCAGCACCGCCCCATAACTCACGGCGATGTACCACCAGCCGTAAGCATCGGGCCGGGTGTAGAGGCGGGTCAGCCCATGGGCCTGCAGCCAGAGCACCAGCCCCGCGGCCAGAGCGAACACGGCTGCTGACCACACCGAGAGGCGGATGTCATGGCGGATTCCCTCCTCAGAGCGGCGGCGCTGGGCGGGAGTGGGCGGCTCCGTGCGATCCCGGCCCCAGACACGCAGCAGCCACCACGATCCGCCGGCAGTGAGGAGGTAGCGGCCCAGAATGATCAGAAACAGCAGCAGCCCGTCCACCAGCAGGGAGTGGCTGCTCCAGGGACGGAGGGTTGTGCCGATGTCGATGCCGGTGACCTGCGGAAGGGGCGTGGGGATCAGACTTCCAGGATAGAAGCAGCCTGTCGGCGGAACCGCCCGGACCTCCAGCTGAGCGGATCAGACGATCAGATCAGATGATCAGATCAGACGATCGGGCCGCGCTGTTGATCCGGCAGGGGCCTGGACGGCGGAGGCCTGAGCAGCGGCACCACACTGCTGAGGCCGATCATCAGAAACGCGAGTGCACCCACCAGGGCCAACAGGCGCAGGGGCAGC
>JAWOBH010000290.1:0-8776 GCA_046498125.1 Prochlorococcaceae cyanobacterium
CTGCGTCTCGATGGTCCGCTCGGGCCCGACATCGAGGCCCGGGGGGTGGTGAAGCTGGAGCGGGGGCGCCTGAATCTGTTCACCACCAATTTCTTCCTCGACCGCAACGCCCCCAACGTGGCCGTGTTCACCCCGTCGCTGGGACTGGTGCCGTTCCTGGACATCACCCTGCGCAGCCGGGTGTCGGACACCCTCACGGCCGGTGGCGTGGTGAGCGGCACTGCCGCCACCTCCACCTATGCCCCGTCGCTGGCCCAGCAGCAGAACGGCTTCAGTTCCTTCAGCCAGCTCAACCTGGTGCAGGTGTTCCTGTCGGTGAGCGGGCCGGCCGATCGCATCGCTGACAACATCAGCCTGCGCAGCACCCCGGCCCTGCCGGAGGAGCGGCTGCTGGCCCTGATCGGCGGCAACTCCCTGGCCGGCCTCGAGGGCTCGGCCGCCGGCGCGGCCCTGGCCACGGTGCTCGGACAGACCTTGCTCTCGCCCGTGCTCGGCAGCCTCGGGGAGGTGTTCGATGAGCGCATCAGCTTCGCGCTCTATCCCACCTACGTGAGCCAGAGGGTGAGCAGCCGCTCCCAGCAGCGCTCCGGCCAGGTGCCGCCCGTGCTGGTGCTGGCCACCGAGGTGGGGGTGGACGTGAGCGAGCAGTTCAACGTCTCGGTGCTGGCCGCTCCCAACCGCACCGATGTGCCGCCCCAGCTCAACCTCACCTGGCGGGCCTCCGACCTGGTGAATGTGCAGGGATCAGTCGACACCGAAGGCGCCTGGCAGACCCAGCTGCAGGTGTTCTTCCGCTTCTGAGATGGCCCCCGGTGACATGGCGGATGAACTGGTGGCGGATGAACTGGTGTTGGAGGGGCTGGTGACGGATCAGGTGATCGGTGTGGACGTGGGCGGCACGGCGCTGAAGCTGGGCCGCTTCAACGCCGCCGGAACCCTGCTGGCGACCCTGGAGGTGCCCACCCCCCAGCCGGCCATGCCCGGAGCGGTGACCACCGCCATCGCCGAGGCCGTTCAGCAGCTGGATCCCGATCGCCTGGCGCCGCTGGTGGGGGTGGGCCATCCCGGCCCCAGCGACCGCCATGGCCGCATCGCCCGCATCGCCATCAACCTGCCGGGTTGGCGCGATGTGCCCCTGGCTGACTGGCTCGAAGCCCTGCTGGAGCGCCGTGTCACCTGTGCCAACGACGCCAACTGCGCCGCCATCGGCGAGCTCTGGCAAGGGGCGGCCCGGGGTGTTGAGGATGCGCTGCTGCTCACCCTGGGCACGGGGGTGGGTGGCGCCGTGCTGCTGGAGGGCCGGCTGTTCACCGGCCGCAGCGGCGCCGCCGGCGAGCCGGGGTTGATCGGCATCCAGCCCGATGGCCCCCCCTGCAACAGCGGCAACCGGGGCTCGCTGGAGAGCTACTGCAGCCTGGCGGGCCTGGCCCGCCTCAGCCCCCTGGAGCCGCAGGAGCTGTGCCGCCGCGCCGAGGCCGGCGATGCCGAGGCCCTGGGGGTGTGGCGGGCCTACGGCGAGCGGCTGGGGGTGGGGCTGAGTTCCCTGCTCTACCTGTTCACACCTCAGCTGGTGCTGATCGGCGGCGGCCTCAGCGCCGCCTCGGAGCACTTCCTGCCGGCGGTGTGGCAGCAGGTGCGCGAACGGGTGCTGGCGGTGAGCCGCGAGGGGCTGCGGATCGAGCGCTGCGCCCTCGGCAATGGGGCTGGCCGTCTGGGGGCGGCGCGCCTGGCCCTCGACCGGCTGGCGGCACAGGGAGCCGCCGCGTTGGGATGATGGCGGCATGAGCCGATCCGCGCCGAGCCCGTCCGTGGTGCCCAATCCCGCGCTGCCCGAAGCCGCGCCACCCGCAGCCACGCCCCCTCATGCCGAGGTGCCCGATCCCAGCCCTGAGCTGGTGCAGCGGGCCCTGGCGGTGCGCCGCAGCGCCAGCGCCCTGGCCCAGCTGGACGATCAGCAGCGCCGCGCGGCCGTGCAGGCCATGGCCGCTGCCCTGGAGCGCCAGCGCGAGGCGATCCTGGCGGCCAACCGTGCCGATCTGGAGGCCGCCGCCGCCGCTGGCCTGGCGCCGGCCCTGGTGGCCCGCCTGAAGCTCGATGGCCCCAAGCTCGACGCCGCCATCGCCGGTGTGCACCAGGTGGCCGCCCTGAGCGACCCCCTGGGCCGGCGCCAGCTGCACACCGAACTGGATCGGGGGCTGGTGCTGGAGCGGATCACGGTGCCCCTGGGGGTGCTGGGGGTGATCTTCGAGGCCCGGCCCGATGCGGTGATGCAGATCGCCTCCCTGGCGATCCGCTCCGGCAACGGCGCCCTGCTCAAGGGGGGGCGGGAAGCCAGCCAGAGCTGCGCCGCGATCCTGGCGGCCCTGCGGGCGGGCCTGGCCGACAGCGCCGTGGAGCCCAGCGCCCTGGAGCTGCTCACCAGCCGCCAGGAGAGCCTGGCCATGCTGCGCCTCGACGGCCTGGTGGACCTGATCATTCCCCGCGGCTCCAACGCCCTGGTGCGCTTCATTCAGGACAACACCCGCATCCCCGTGCTCGGCCATGCCGACGGCGTCTGCCACCTCTACGTGGACCGGCAGGTGGATCCCGAGCAGGCCCTGCGGGTGGCCCTCGACGCCAAGACCCAGTATCCGGCCGCCTGCAACGCCATCGAAACCCTGCTGGTGCACCAGGCCATCGCGCCCACGTTCCTGCCCCGGGCGGTGCAGGCCTTCGCCGCTGCCGGGGTGGAGCTGCGCGGCGATGCCGCCGCTCGCGCCCTGGGGGTGAGCGGCGCCGCCGATGAGGACGACTGGCGCACGGAGTACTCCGACCTGATCCTGGCGGTGAAGGTGGTGGCCAGCCTCGATGAGGCGATCGAGCACATCGCCACCTACGGCTCCCGTCACACCGACGCCATCTGCACCACCGATCCGGCGGCGGCCGATCACTTCCTGGCGGCGGTGAACAGCGCCGGCGTTTACCTCAACTGCTCCACCCGCTTCGCCGACGGCTTCCGCTACGGCTTCGGGGCGGAGGTGGGCATCAGCACCCAGACCCTGCCGCCCCGCGGACCGGTGGGTCTGGAGGGCCTGGTGACCTACCGCTACCGGCTGCGCGGGCAGGGCCACATCGCCGCCGACTACGCCAGCGGCGACCGTCACTTCAGCCACCGCCCCCTGCCCCTGTGAGCGCCGCGCCCGCCGGCGACTGGATCGTGGTGCGGGGGCTGCGGCTGTGGGCCCACGTGGGCGTGCTGCCGTTCGAGCGGGAGCTGGGCCAGTGGTTCGAGCTCGACCTGGAGCTGGGTGTGGATCTGGCCGCCGCCGGCCGCAGTGACCAGCTGGCTGACACCGTTGACTACGGCACCCTGATCCAGGCCCTGCAGCACCAGGCCCGGCAGATCCGCTGCCACACCCTCGAGCACTACGGCCAGCGCATCCTTGAGCTGATCGCCGAGCGCCACGGTCCCCTGCCGGTGCGGCTGGAGCTGCGCAAATGCGCGGCCCCGGTGCCGGGCTTCAGCGGCAGCGTCGCCATCCGCCGCGCCAGTGGAAGTCGGGGTCCCCGGGTGGATGGGCCAGGGCCCAGTAGCTGAGGCTGCCATCGCCGTGCTCGAGCACGGCGGTGAGGGCCAGCTCCAGTTCCCTTCCCTCCGCCAGGGCCTCCGCCAGGGCCGCCGGCAGCGGCAACCTGGCGCGCAGCTGGAGCTGGCAGGCTGAGCGCTCCCCATCCAGGGCCAGGGCCTGCAGGGTGGGATCGGGGCGCAGGTTGTGGCGGTAGCCGTCCAGCCTGTAGAGGTTCCAGTGGCCGGATGGCGCCAGGTTCAGCTCCCAGTAGCCCTCCTGCCCCGCCAGGGCCAGGAAGGCCTCCAGGCAGGTGTGCCGCCAGAGCCCGTCGCGCCGTTGCGGATGGGGCTCCGGCGGGGGAATCCGCAGTGTTTCCAGCGGCCCGCTGAGCTGGTAGCTGAGCTGCAGCTCCGCGCCGCGTCGCTCGGCCGTGGCGCGGAGGCTCAGGGCGGAGCCCGGTTGCGGCTCGGCGGCCGCTGGCGGATGCCCATGGCGGAGCAGCTCGGCCGCCAGCATCAGCCCAACGCCTCCACCAGCCTGCGGATCTGGTGCTCCTGGGCCTCGATGCTCTCGGTGAGCCGGAACTGCACCAGGGCCCGCTCCAGGTTGTGGGCGGGGTGGCGGCACTTGAAGTAGCGGTTGCCGGCCAGGTGGTCGCTGAAGAAGCGCAGGCCCAGCTCGAAGGCGATCAGGCGCACCGCCACGGGGATGTGCTCCAGATCGGCGTCGCTGAGGCAGGGCCGGGCCAGCTCCAGATAGCCCGCCAGCATCGGCCGGCAGAGTTCCAGATCGAAGCGCACGTCGGCGGGATCGGCCGGCTCCTCGCCCGCCGGATTGCAGCCCGAGCGCAGACAGTCACCGATGTCGTACAGCGCCAGCCCCGGCTTCACCGTGTCCAGGTCCACCAGGGCCACCGCCTCGCCGCTGCGGCGGTCGAGCAGCACGTTGTTCACCTTGGGGTCGCCGTGGATCGGCCGCAGCCGCAGCAGCCCCCGCTCCCGGGCCCGCTCCAGCACCGCTGCCAGCTCCTGCCGCCGCTCAACGAAGGCCGCGCACCAGCGGCTGGCCTCGCAGGCGGCGGGCAGGCCTTGGCGTGCCAGCAGTTGCTGATAGGCCGCCAGATAGCGGGGGGTCACGTGGAAGCCCTCGAGGGTGTCGGCCAGCTGCTCGCAGGGCAGGTCGTGGATCAGCAGGTGGAAGCGCCCCAGGGCCCGCCCCACCTCGCGGGCGTGGCCGGCGTCCTGCACCGTGTCGTGGGCCACGGCGTCGTCGATGTGGGTGATCAGGCGCCAGGCCTGGCCGTTGCGCTCCAGCCACAGGCGCCCCTCGGCCCGGGTGGGAATCAGCCGCGGCAGCTCCCAGCACCGCCCGCTGCGTTCCAGCGCCAGGGGGCGATCGGCCACATGGGCGCCGAGGCGGGCGATGTTGTCGATCACCAGCTGGGGCCGCGGGAACACCTCGGTGTTGAGCCGCTGCAGCACGTAGCGCCGCCCGTCGGCGGCCTGCACCCGGTAGGTGTCGTTGACGTTGCCGTTGCCCAGGGGGGCCAGCCGCCGCACCGGGCCGGCGATGGCAAAGGCCTCGGCGATGGCCTGCAGCGGGTCGATGGCCATGGGGGGGGCCGAGGCCGAGGCGGCGTTGGGGGCCGTGGGATCAACGGGGACGCTCATGGCGCCATCCTGACCTGAGCGGATGGTTCCGTCCCGCGCGCCGTCATGTCCGAGTCACCCTCAGCAGCCGACACCCCCAACTCCCACACCCCGCAGCCTGAAGCACCGTCCGCGTCGGCCTCGCCGCCGCTGGTGCTGGTGCATGGCCTGTGGGACACCCCGGGCCTGTTCCGGCGTCTCGAGAAGCAGCTCGAGGGCCGCCGTGAACCGGTGCTGGTGCCCCACCTGCCCCACGGTCTGGGGGAGCGCCCGGTGCTGGAGCTGGCCGAGGAGCTGGGGCAGGCCGTGGAGGACAGCTTCGGGCCCGACCAGGAGGTGGATGTGCTCGGCTTTTCCCTCGGCGGGGTGATCGCCCGCACCTGGATTCAGCTGCTGGGGGGGCGGGATCGCACCCGCCGCTTCATCAGCGTGGGCAGTCCGCAGCAGGGCAGTCTGCTGGCGCTGCCCTGGCCCCGCCGCTGGCTGTCCACCGTGGCCGATCTGCGGCCCGGCAGTCCGCTGCTGCAGCGCCTCAACGGCGATCCCTCCGGCCTGGAGGGGGTGGAGTGCACCAGCTTCTGGTGCCTCCCCGACCAGATGGTGGTGCCCAGCTGGACGGGGGTGCTGCCCCGGGGCCCCTGCCGCCGGCTGCCGGTGTGGCACCACCAGCAGCTGATCACCAGCCCCGCTGGCTTGAAGCCGATCGTGGCGGAGCTGATGCGGCCCTGAGGTCAGCGGGCCAGGCCTGAGTGGCGGATCAGGGCCTCGGGGCTGGGGGCCCGGCCCCGGAAGGCCTCGAACACCTCCGCCGGTGAGCGGCTGCCGCCGAGGCTGAGCACGGTGTCGCGGAAGCGGCGGCCCGTGGCCACCACCTGTTCCTCATCGTCGAGGCCCACCTCCTCGAAGGCGCTGAAGGCATCGGCGCTGAGCACTTCGGCCCACTTGTAGGAGTAGTAGCCGGCCGAGTAGCCGCCGGCGAAGATGTGGCTGAACGAGCACAGGAAGGCGTCCTCGGGGATCGGCTCCAGCACCGTGGTGGTGCGGGCCACCTGCCGCCTCAGCTGCTCGGGGCTCAGGTCCCCGTCCGGGGTCCACTGGCTGTGCAGGCGCAGGTCGGTGAGGGCGAAGTGCACCTGGCGCAGGGTGGCCGTGCCGCCCATGAAGGTGCGGGCGGCCAGCAGCTTCTGATACTCGGCCTCCGGCAGCGGCTCACCCGTCTGCCAGTGGCGTGCCATGCCCATCAGGGTGGTGCGGTCGTAGCACCAGTTCTCCATGAACTGGCTGGGCAGCTCCACCGCATCCCACTCCACGTTGCTGATGCCGGCGGCCTGGGGGCGCTCGACCGTGGTGAGCATGTGCTGCAGGCCGTGGCCGAATTCGTGGAAGAGGGTCTCCACCTCCTCGAAGGTCATCAGGCTGGGGGTGTCCCCCACCGGCGGGCTCTGGTTGCAGATCAGGTAGGCCACCGGCAGCACCGGATCGCCGGCGCGGCTGGTGCTGCGGCCCAGGCACTCGTCCATCCAGGCGCCACCGCGCTTGCTGCCGGGGCGGCTGTAGGGATCGAGATAGAAGGCCGCCAGCGGAGCGCCGCTGGCCCCGTCGAGCACGCGGAAGTAGCGCACATCCGGGTGCCAGGTGGGGGCCTCACCGGCCTCGGTGGCCACGATGCGGATGTCGAACAGCCGCTGGCAGAGCCCGAACAGGCCCTGCAGCACCTGCTCCAGCGGGAACCAGGGCCGCAGGGCCTCGCTGTCGAGCTGGAAGCTCTCCTGGCGCAGCACCTCGGCCCAGTGGCCCACGTCCCAGGGCTTGAGGTCGTCGGCTTCGGGGGCGCCGTGGCGGCGGGCGCAGGCCCGCAGCGCCTCCAGCTCCCGCTCGGCCGCCGGGTAAGCGGCCGCCCGCAGATCCTCCAGCAGCTGCTCCACCTCGGCCACCGAGCCGGCCATCTTGCTGGCCAGGCTCACCTCCGCCCAGTTTTCGTAGCCGAGGCGCCGGGCCTGCTCCAGCCGCAGGCTGAGGATGCGCTCGATCAGGGGCCAGTTGTTGCCCTCGCCGCTGGAGGCGCGGCCCACCTGGGCGCGATACACGGTTTCGCGCAGGTCGCGGCGGCGGCTGTACTTGAGGAACGGCAGCACCCGCGGCATGTCCAGCCCCAGGCGCCAGCCCTCCTCGCCGGCGTCGCGGGCGGCCTGGGCCAGCAGGTTGCGGAGGCTCTCGGGCAGGCCATCGAGCTCCTCCTCGCTGCGGAGGGTGAGGCTCCAGTCGTTGGTGGCATCGAGCACGTGGTTGCCGAACTGGCTGGCCAGCTGGGCCAGCTCGGCGGTGGCGGCGTTGAAGGCCTCCTGCTCCGGTCCCTCCAGGCCCACGCCGCGCAGGCGCATGTGGCGCAGCTCGGCCGCCACGATCCGCCGCTGGGTGGCATCCAGATCCTGGGCCTCCAGCTGCTCCAGGGCCCGGTAGATCGGCTTGCTCTGGCCGGCCCTGCTGCCGAAGGCCACCACGGCGCCCTGCTGGTTCTGGTAGGCCTGGCGCAGCTCGGGGGTGTTGCACACCCCGTGCAGATGGCTCACCACCCCCCAGCTCCAGCGCAGCCGCTCCTCGAGGTGGTGCAGGGGATCCATCAGTTCCGCCCAGCCGATGGCCGGCTTGGCCTCGCCGCCCTCGCCCGCCCCGGCGTCCAGGCGGCGCCGGAGCTGCGCTTCCAGGTCGTTCAGCTCCTCGTTGAGCTCGGCGAGCAGGGCCGGGATGGCGCCGTCCACCTGCTCGGGGGTGATGACCTCGAACGGCGGCAGGCCCTGGCCGCTCAGCAGCGGCGGGCGCTGCGCTTGCTGATCGCTGCTGGCTCTGGCGCTGCCCGGAGTGCTGAGCATGGCGGTGGAATCACTGACGCCATTTCAGACCATCCGCCTGTGCCGTTGCGGTTCAGCCCAGGGGGGTGAACCGTCCCGCCTCCATGGCGATGGACACGCCAGCGCTGAGCTGGGTGGAGAGGGCGTTGGTGCTGGCCTCGTAGAAGTCGATCGCCACCCGCGGCCAGAAGCCGATCACCAGGGTGGGCACCAGCAGGGTGAGGCCGATCACCAGCTCCCGGGGGTTCATGTCACCCACCACGGCCAGGGCCGGGATGCGGGGCCCGAAGAACACCCGCCGGCAGAGGCTGAGCAGGTAGACGGGGGTGAGCACCAGGCCGATGGCGGCCAGCACGATCGTGATCACCCGGAAGCCGGTGGTGAAGCCCTCGTTGGCGGTGACGCCGAGGAACACGGTGATCTCGCTCACGAAGCCGCTCATCCCCGGCAGGGCCAGCGAGGCCAGGCAGCTGGCCAGGAAGAAGGCGAAGGTGATCGGCAGGGCCTTGGCCAGACCGCCCATGTTCGGGATCGAGAGCGTCTCGGTGCGTTCGTAGAACACGCCCGTGATGAAGAACATGGCCGCCGCGATCAGGCCGTGGCTGATCATCTGCAGCATCGCTCCGCTCATCCCGAGGGCATCGATGGCGCCGATGCCCACCAGCACGAAGCCCATGTGGCTCACGGAGCTGCAGGCGATCCGCCGCTTCACGTTGTCCTGGGCGAAGGC
>JAWOBH010000304.1:0-3962 GCA_046498125.1 Prochlorococcaceae cyanobacterium
CACGTAGATCGCCGGCGCCCGGCCGCCGCAGAGGATCGCCCGCAGCTGGGGCCGCAGCTCCTCGCGCACCTGGGCATCGAGGTTGCTCATCGGTTCATCGAGGAGCATCAGCCGGGGCTTGCGCAGCAGGGCCCGGGCCAGGGCCACCCGCTGGCGCTGGCCGCCGGAGAGTTCCGACGGGCGCCGCCGCCGCAGGACGCTGAGCTGCAGCAGCTCCAGCACCGCCGCGCAGCTCCATCCCCAGGCTGAGGTTGCGCTCCACGCTGAGGTGGGGGTACAGGGCATAGCTCTGGAACACCATCGCCACCCGGCGTCGGGCCGGTTTCTGCTGGCTGATGTCGCGGCCGTCGAGCAGGATGCGGCCGCCGTCACAGGGGTCGAGGCCGGCGATCACCCGCAGCACTGTGCTTTTGCCGCAGCCGCTGGGGCCCAGCAGGGCCAGACACTCACCGGCGGCCACCTCGAGCGTGATGCCGTCGAGGATGGGTCGGCCGCCGATGCGGCGGCAAAGCCCTTCCAGCCGCAGGCTGGTGGCGGTGGTGTGCTCGTTTGCCGTGGCCGTGGCCGTCGCGGGGTCGCTGGTGTTGGTCATCCCTTGATTGCTCCCTGGGTGAGGCCGGCCACGATCTGGCGCTGAAACACCAGCAGCAGGGCCAGCAGGGGCACGCTGCCCAGCACCGTGGCCGCGGCGAAGGCCCCGTAGGGCACGGTGTACACCGAGGAGCCGGCGATCCGTGCCATCGCCGGGGCCAGGGTGAGCAGTTCGCTGCGGCTGATCCAGGTGAGGGCGATCGGGAATTCGTTCCAGCTGAACAGGAACACCAGCAGGCCGGTGCTCACCACCGCCGGCCCCATCAGCGGCAGCAGGATCCAGCGCAGCCGCTGCCAGAGGCTGAAGCCCTCCAGCAGCGCGCTCTCCTCAAGTTCCGGGGGCAGTTCGGCGAAGGCGGCCTGCAGCAGCAGCACTGCCAGCGGCAGCTGCAGGCCGGCGTAGGGCAGGCAGAGGGCCAGCAGGTTGTTGGCCAGGCCCAGCTGACGGGCCACCTGGAGCAGGGCCAGGAACAGCAGCACGTAGGGGAACACCGCCGCCGCCAGCAGCCCCCCGCCCACCAGCAGGCGCAGTAGGCCGCGGCGGCGGCTGAGGGCGTAGGCGCAGGGGATCGCCAGCGCCAGGGTGAGCAGGGTGCTGAGGGCCCCTACCACGGTGCTGTTGAGCAGGTAGCGCCAGAAGGGCGGATCGCCGCCCAGCACCGCGCCGTAGTTGGCCAGGGTCCAGCCGGAGGCGAGGCCGCCGGCGCCGGCCAGCAGGGCTTCGGGGGTGCGCAGGGAGGTGTAGAGCTGCCAGAGCATCGGTCCCAGGCTCCAGAGCAGCAGCAGGGCCACCAGGCCCGCGCGGGTGCCTGTCTTCATGGCCGCACCTCCTGCGGCGCGTCCGTCTGCCGGCGCCAGAGCAGCAGTCCCGCCGCTCCGGCCAGCAGCAGCAGGAACATGCCCAGCATCACCGTGGCGCTGTAGCCGAAATCGAGGAAGCGCATGGCGTTGAGGTAGGCATACACCGCCAGGCTCTCGGTGCTGCTGGCCGGCCCGCCGCCGGTGAGCACGGCGATCAGGTCGAACACCCCCAGGGCCTGGGCCAGGCGGAACAGCAGCACGATGAAGATGTAGGGACGCAGCAGGGGCACGGTGATGCGCCACAGCCCCTGCCAGGGCGTTCCCCCCTCCAGGGCGAAGGCCTCGTAGAGGTCGTCCGGGATCATCTGCAGGCCGGCCAGCAGCAGCAGGGCCACGAACGGGGTGGTCTTCCAGACGTCTGCGATCACGGTGGCCAGCCAGGCCAGCTCCGGGGCGGCCAGGAAGGGCAGGGTGGCCAGGCCCAGCAGTTGCAGCAGGCCATTGATCGGTCCGTAGGGGTCGTTGAAGATCCAGCGCCAGCCCAGAGCCATCACGGTGGTGGGCAGGGCCCAGGGCAGCAGCGCCAGGCTGCGCACCACGCCCCGGCCACGCCAGCGCTGGTGCAGCAGCAGCGCGATCGCCAGCCCCGCCACCAGCTCCAGGCCCACGGACACGGCCGCGAAGCGCAGGGTCTGCCAGGCGTCCTGCCAGAAGCGGCCATCGGCCAGCAGCCGCTGCCAGTTGAGCGTGCCCACCGGCACCGCCTCCAGCCCCGTGAACACCGACTTGGCCTGCAGGCTCAGCCAGGCGTAGTCGAGCAATGGCCACACGAACACCGCCAGCAGCAGCAGCAGGGCCGGGGCCATCAGCAGCAGGCCGCTCATGACGGCACCTCCGGGGACGGCGGCTCCAGTTGCTGGCCGCTGGCGCGCAGCAGCAGATCGCTGTCGCGGCCTGCCCGGGCCATGGCCGCCGCCGGGTCGCCGCGGCCGGTGATCAGGGCGCTGAGCTGGCGCTGGAGGATGTCGCTGAGCTGGGCGTAGCCGGGACTGAGGGGCCGCAGCACCACCTGCTCCAGGGCCTGACGCAGCTGGGGCAGCAGGGGCCGTTCGGCCACCAGCCCGGGGTCGTCGAACAGGGCGGTGAGGGTGGGTGTGTAGCCGTAGCGGCTCACCAGCTGGCGCTGGCTGGCCTCACCGGTGAGGGCCTGAAGCACCGCAGCGGCCGCCTCCGGGTGGGGGCTGCCGGTGAGCAGCGAGAAGCCCCAGCTGCCCTGGGTGGCGGCGTGGGGTTCGCCCGGCTCCGCCACCATCGTGGTGATGCCCACCCGGCCGGCCACGGCACTGCCCTCCCGTTGCAGTTCCTGCCAGGCATAGGGCCAGTTGCGCAGGAAGGCCGCCTCGCCGGCCTCGAAGCTCTGCAGGGCCTCGGGCTCGGCGAAATTGGCCACTGCCTGGGGACTGATGCCCTCGAGCACCAGCTGCTGCAGCCAGCCCGCCGCCCGGGCCGCGGCGGGGCTGGCCAGCCCGAAGCCGGCCTCGCCTGGCCCCCAGTGGCCGCCGAAGCCGGCGATCAGCTCCAGGGCCACGCAGCTCAGCCCCTCGTACTGGCGGCCCTGCCACACGTAGCCCCAGCGCACCCTGCCCTGCTCCTGGAGCTGGCGCGAGACCGCCACCAGGTCATCGGGGGTGCGGGGCGGTGCCTCCATCAGGTCGGTGCGCCAGTAGAGCAGCCCCATGTCGGCCACCAGCGGCAGCCGGTAGAGGCGGCCGTCGATGCGGTTGCCGGCCCGGGCTCCGCTCACCAAAGGCTCGAGGGCGTCAGGGCCGAGCCAGGGATCCAGGGGCTGCAGCCAGCCGGCGGCGGCGTATTTGGCCGTCCAGGTGACGTCCATCAGCAGCAGGTCGTAGGGGCTGTCCCCCAGCAGCAGGCTGCTGATCGCCAGATCCGACACAGCGTCGGTCTCGAACGGTCCGCGGGTGACGGCGATGCGCACATCCCGGTGGCCGCGGTTGAAGTCCGCCACCAGGTCGGCGGTGGCATCGGCGAAGGGGGCTGGCATCAGCACCCGCACCACGGCCACCGGCCGGGCCCAGACCCAGCTCATCAGGCCGATTGCCAGGGCCAGGGCCAGCCCCAGGCCGAATGCCGCCGGCCGCCGCCTCAACGCCCAATTCAAAGCGCCCGCAGGGCCCCCAGCTGTTCCTCGGCCCAGTGCTGCACCGTGAAGGTGTCCACCGTGGCGGCCATGGCCGCCATGCGCTGGCGCTGCTCCGGCTCGGGCATCTCCAGGGCCGCCAGGATCGCTGCGTCCATGCTGCGGTGGGAGTAGGGATTTGTGAGCAGGGCCTGCTCCAGCTCCACCGACACACCGGTGATGCTTGCGGACCTGGACGAGGACGGCGACATCGACCTGCTGGCGGTGAATCCCTACGGATGCCGCGCCTACGACGTGGCCACCGGGAATGACCTTTCCGGGTGGCCGCAGTACTTCAGCTTCAACTGGACCTACTTCCTGGGGGCATCTCCGGCGGTGGGCGACATAGACGGAGACGGCCATCTCGAGGTGG
>JAWOBH010000320.1:0-6473 GCA_046498125.1 Prochlorococcaceae cyanobacterium
TGCGCGGCACGCCCGGCGAATCCGGCAGCCCCAGGGTGGCCACCCCCGAGCCCGCCTTCACCAGGAACATGTCCGCGTGGCCGTGGTAGCAGCCCTCGAACTTGATGATCTTCTCCCGCCCCGTGAAGGCCCGCATCAGCCGCAGCACCGACATGCAGGCCTCGGTGCCGCTGTTCACGAAGCGCACCATCTGCACGCTCGGCACCGCCTCGATCACCAGCTCCGCCAGCCGGTTCTCCAGCTCGCAGGGGGCGCCGAAGCTGGTGCCCTTGTCGAGGGCCTCGTGCAGGGCGGCGATCACCTCGGGGTGGGAGTGGCCGCAGATCGCCGGCCCCCAGCTGCCGATGTAGTCGATGTAGCGGTTGCCGTCCACGTCCCAGGCGTAGGCGCCCTTCACCCGGTCGAACACGATCGGGTTGCCGCCCACCGAGCGGAAGGCCCGCACCGGCGAACTCACGCCCCCGGGCATCAGCTGCTGGGCGGCGCTGAACAGGTCCTGGGATCGGGTGGTGTTCAAGGCGTGGGCCGAAACGGGTGCCGTGGTCAAGGGGATTCCGCTGGCGAAGGAAAACCGTTAACCATCCTGACCCAGAACCGACCCGTCCGCTGGAGCCGGTTACGACAGGCGGTGATCGATGGCCGCGGGAGCAGACTTGAGGCACCGCAGCATCCGCAGGCCCTTGATCCGCGCCAACCCATGAGCCACGACTGGGCGGCCCTGGAGCGCGGCCTGTGCCGCCTGCTGCCGCGCCGGGCGGTGGTGGCGGCCCGCCAGGAGCTGCTCGCCTACGACTGCGACGGCCTCACCCTCCACCGTCACCAGCCCCCCCTGGTGGTGCTGCCGGAAACCACCGAGCAGGTGGCGGCGGTGCTGCGCTTCTGTCATGAGCGGGGCGTGCCCTTCGTGGCCCGCGGCAGCGGCACCGGCCTCTCCGGTGGTGCCGTGGCCGAGACCGAGGCCCTGGTGATCGCCACCAGCCGCATGCGCCGCGTGCTGGCGATCGACCTGGAGAACCGGCGGGTGGTGGTGCAGCCCGGGGTGATCAACAGCTGGGTCACCCGGGCGGTGGCCGGCGACGGCTTCTATTACGCCCCCGATCCCTCCAGCCAGGTGGCCTGCAGCGTGGGCGGCAACGTGGCCGAGAACTCCGGTGGCGTGCACTGCCTCAAGTACGGCGTCACCAGCAACCACGTGCTGGCCCTGGAAGTGGTGCTGCCCGACGGCACCGTCACCACCCTGGGCGGCGGCCTGGACGAATCCCCCGAACTCGACCTGCGCGGGGCCTTCATCGGCAGCGAGGGCACCCTCGGCATCGCCACCGCCATCACCCTGCGGCTGCTGCGGGCGCCCCAGAGCGTGGCCGTGCTGCTGGCTGACTTCAGCTCCATGGAGGCGGCCGGCGAGGCGGTGCGGCTGGTGACCGCCGCCGGCGTGCTGCCGGCCGGGATGGAAATGATGGACCGGCTCACGATCGAGGCCGTGGACGACTACCTCGGCCACGACGAATATCCCCGCGACGCGGCGGCGGTGCTGCTGATCGAGCTCGATGGCCAGCAGCGGGAGGTGGCCGCCGCCGCCGAGCTGGCCGCCGGGCTCTGCCGCCAGGCGGGAGCGCGCAGCCTGCGCCAGGCCTGGGAGGAGGAGGAGCGGGCCCTGCTCTGGAAGGGACGCAAGTCGGCGATCTCGGCCCTCGGCCGCCGCTTCCCCAGCTACTACCTCCAGGACGGGGTGGTGCCGCGCAGTGCCCTGCCCCGGGTGCTGGCGGCCATCGATGGGCTCAGTCAGCGCCACGGCCTGCCGGTGGCCAACGTGTTCCACGCCGGCGACGGCAATCTGCACCCGCTGATCCTCTACCGCGACGGCGAGCCCGGCGTGCGCGAGCGGGTGCAGGATCTGGGCGCCGACATCCTGCGCCTCTGCGTCGAGGCCGGCGGCAGCATCACCGGCGAACACGGCGTGGGCAGCGACAAGCGCTGCTACCTCGACTGGATGTACAGCCCGGACGATCTGGCCACGATGCAGCTGTTGCGCAACGCCTTCGACCCCCTGCGGCGCGCCAACCCGGGCAAGATCTTCCCCACCCCCCGGGGCTGCGCCGAGTCGGCCCGGCGGGTGCAGGTGCTGCGGGCCGAGGGGGTGCAGCTGCCCGAGGAGGCGGTGGTGTTCTGAGCTCCCGGGCCGCGTGCCGGCCCGTGCTGGCGCCGATTCAGATCAGGGGCTCATCCCAGTCATCGTCTCCGTCATCCTCCGGTGGCCAGGCCAGATGCACCACCACCGGGGCGTGGTCGCTGGGCTGGGGGTTGCCACGGGTGGCTCTGTGGATCACGCAGCCGGTGGCCAGCTCCAGCAGCTCCTGATCCAGATAGATGTGATCGATGCGCCAGCCCTGGTCGCGGTCCCAGGCGCCGCTGCGGTAGTCCCACCAGCTCCAGTGGCCGCTGGCGGGCTCGAAGGTGCGGAACACGTCGTGCAGGCGCTCCCCCAGCAGCTGCCGCAGGGCCTGGCGCTCCTCCTCGCTGGCCATGATCCCGCCGGTCTGCCGCTCGGGGTCGCTCAGGTCCCGGTCCTCCGGGCCGATGTTGAAGTCGCCCAGCATGCAGAGCAGGTCGCCCTGCCGCTCCTGCACGGCCAGGTAGCGCTCCAGGCAGGCCAGCCACTCCAGCTTGTAGGCGTACTTGTCGCTGCCCACGGCACTGCCGTTGGGCACGTAGAGGTTGAGCACGCGCACCCCCTCGATCCGGGCGCTGATCAGCCGCTTCTGCTCCCCCAGCCGTTCGGCCTCGGCATCGCCGGGCAGCAAGGCGCTGAAGCCGATCTGCACGTCGTGCAGGGGCAGGCGACTCACGATCGCCACGCCGTTGTAGGCCTTCTGACCGCTGATGGCGCAGTCGTAACCCAGGCCCTCGAAGGCCTGCCTGGGGAACAGGGCGTCCTCCACCTTGGTCTCCTGCAGGCAGAGCACCTCGGGCTGCTCCCGCTCCAGCCAGGCCAGCACCTGGCTCAGGCGCGTGCGCACCGAGTTCACATTCCAGCTGGCGATGCGCATGGCTCCACCCTCAGCGCCCGATAGCATGCACTGGAGCCGTGCCGAGGAACCGCCATGGACGCCAGACCGGATTCCAGACCCGCCCGCTCCAATCCCGCCCGGCCCTCAGCCCTGGCTCAGCCATCCCTGCTCCTGCTGGCGGGGCTGCTGCTGGCGCCCCTGGCCGCACCGGCCGCTCGGGCCCAGCAGGCCGGCTTCGGGCAGACGATCAATTCCCCCCAGCAGGAGCGCATGCTCGACGAGGGCAGCGGTGCCGGCCCCGGCAGCAACATCCTCGACGCCACCAATCCGATCGAGCTGATGAACCGCATCCGGCGGGCGACGGCGCTGGACAACGCCACCCCTCCCCGTGATGCCATCGATGCGGCCCTCAGGGATTTTGAGGCGGCCCCCCAGCCGGCTCCGGCGACTCCGGGCTCCTCGCTGATTCAGGCTCCCTGAGGGCCTCCAGCCCCCAGGCGGCGGCCAGGCGGTCGAGCTGCTCCTGCTGTGCCGGGTCGCTCTGGCGGCTGCGGGCCTCGGCCAGGGTGGCCTGGGCCTCGCTCAGCTTTCCCTGGCTGTGCTGCAGCAGGGCCCGAGCCAGCAGGGGCCGGGGATCGGCCGGGAAGATGGTGGTCAGCCGGATCAGCTGCGCCTCCGCCCGACCGTTCTGGTCCATCTGCTCGAGCACGTTGGCCAGCAACAGGCCGATGGGCAGGGCTTCCGGCCTGAGCTCGGGGGCGATGGCGCGCTGCAGGGCCGCCTCCAGCTGGGTGCGTGCCTCGTTGCCGCGTCCGTCCTCCAGCTGCAGCAGGGCCATCAGCTGCAGGGCCTCCACCTGGTCGGGCCGCTGACGCAACAGCTGACGCAGTTCCCGCTCGGCGCCGTCCGGGTCGTCCTGATCGCGGCGCAGTTCCGCCAGCAGCAGCCGCAGCGACCAGCGCTGGGGCTCCTCGTCGGCCAGCCGCTCCAGCAGCGCCGTGGCGTCCTTCTGGCGGTCCAGCGCCACCAGCAGCTCCAGCAGCCGCTGCTGTTCCTCGGCGCTGGCCTCACCGTCCTCCAGGCGGCGCCGCAGGTCGTTGGCCTGCCGCTCCAGGGCCGGCCGAGGACCGTCTCCGTCGCCCGTGAGCTGGCGCTGCCCCAGCCACCAGCCGGCCCCCAGGCACACCGCAGCCAGGCCGGCCGCGGCCAGGGCCAGCCCCAGGGGCCTGGCCGCCAGGGGGCGGGCGGCTCGTTTGGCGGGGCTGGGCATCAAGGCGCAGGCGAGCCAGACCTGGCGAGTCTGCCTCGGCCCTGCGCCCCCTTTACATTGGCGCCATGCGCGACCATCCCATCCCACCGGTCACCGAACCGCTGCAGTACCGGGCCATCGGTGTGGTGCGTGGTGTCTACGTGCCCGCCGACCCCGAGCAGCTCACCCGCGGGGCGATCCACACGGCCGACGGCCAGGAGCTGGAGGCCGTGGTGCTGGGCCGGCTGCTGACGCTGATGCGCCGCCATCTCGACCTGGCCCAGCCCCATCTCTGGGTGGTGTACCCCCGCAGCCGCGAGGAGGGTGGCCTGCACCTGCAGATGGTGGGCATCTGGGAACCCAGCACCCTGACCGCCGCCGCGGAGCCCTCAGCTGACCCCGATGAGCCCGCGGCTGCCACCGTGGAGCCGGCAACCGCCGCCGCGGAGCCCGCCACGGACCTGGCCGATGCCCTGCCCGAGGGCGACGACTATTTCTCGGTGCGCGGTGAGCTGGTGTTCACCAAGCCCGAAACCGGCGATCTGGTGGTGAAGGTGCGTCAGTTGCCGCGGGCCAACCAGCGGCCGGCCCCGTTCAAGTTGCAGCTGCGCGGTGAGGTGCCCATGGCCCACCTGCGCCACTTCGTGTCGCTCGACCTGCGCCGCCAGGGCCAGAGCCTCACGGTGGAGGGGCTGGAGGTGCTGGCGCCGGTGGCCAAGCGCGGCAGCCGCGGCGGCAAGGACCGGCCCGGCAGGGACCGAGCCGGCAAGGACAGGCCTGGCAAAGACCGCGGGGGCAGGGAGCGTGCTGGCCGGTCCGACAGCCTCCCGCGGGACGGCCACCAGCACGGGGAACGCCCCCAGCCCCGGGCTGCCCGCTCCGCCATCGCCCGCCCCAGCCGCTGACCATGGCCCTCTGGGAGGCCACCAGCGGCACCTGGATCAACCTGCTGGCCGTGGCCGCCGGCATCGCGGTGGGCTCCGCCCTGGGCACGCACATCAGCCTCGATCTGGCCCAGCAATGGCGGCGCTGGCTGGGGGCGGTGACGCTGCTGCTGGCGGTGCAGATGGTGCAGCCGCTCTGGCAGCAGCGCCTGGGACCGTTTCCGGCCGTGCTGCCGGCCCTGCTGGCCCTGGTGCTGGGGGTGAGCGCCGGCGAGGGCCTGGCCCTGGAACGCCGGCTGGGGGCCTGGCTGCACCACGCCGGTACCCCGGCTCCGGGCGCCAGCCCCCACATCCTGGCCGGCACCTTCGTGCTCTTCTGCCTGGGTCCGATGACCCTGGTGGGCTGCCTGCGCAACGGGGCTCTCGGGGATCCCGATCTGCTGCTGGTGAAGGCCGGCCTCGATGGCATCAGCTCCGCCCTGCTGGCGGCCGGGGTGGGCCTGACGCTGGCCTGGGTGCTGCTGCCCATGGCCCTGCTGCAGTTCAGTCTCTCCGGGCTGGGGGTGCTGATCGCCGGCGGCCTGGGCGATCCCATGGCCGCCCCGGCCGTGGCCTTCACCGCCGCCCTGGGCGGTCTGCTGGTGCTGAGCCTGGCCCTGGAGCTGCTGGAGCTGCCCCATCCCTCCAGCGTCAACGCCCTGCCGGCCCTGCTGCTGGGACCGCTGCTGGGCTGGGGGGTGCAGCCATGACCTCCCCGCTCGCCGCCGGTGTGGCGGTGGCCGTGATCAGCCTGCTGGCGGTGGTCGGTCCGCTGCTGGGGCTCTCGCCCGCCTGGATCGCCCTGCTGGCTGCCACCACCCTGGGGGCCCTCACCGTGGATGCGGCCAGCTTCTCCGGCCGCGGCGGCCACCTGCTGGCCGAGGCCCTGCCCGGCGGCGAGGGCCGGCTGCGGCGCATCGCCGTGCATGAGGCCGGCCATGTGCTGGTGGCCGGCGAGGAGGGGATGCCGGTGCGCCGGGTGCTGGTGGGCAGCCTGGCCTGCCTGCAGGCGGGTCAGGCCGCGGGCGGCTGCACGGAGTTCGATCCCCCCGAACACGCCAAGCTGCCCCTCGAGGAGCTGCGCCGCTGGAGCCGGGTGCTGCAGGCCGGCATGGCCGCTGAGCAGCTGATCTACGGCGCCAGTGTGGGCGGCGCCGACGACCGGGCCCTGCTGGGCCGGTTGTGGGGCCTCTCCGGCCACGATGTGGCCACCGCCCAGCGCGAACAGCGTCGGGCCCGGCGCGAGACCGACCAGCTGCTGCTCCGCCGTCGTCCCGAGCTGGAGGCCGAGGC
>JAWOBH010000327.1:0-4259 GCA_046498125.1 Prochlorococcaceae cyanobacterium
AGGTGGCCTGCGGCAGGGCCTGACCCACCGGAACCCGCCCATTGAGGGCATCAAGACAACTCCATGACGACCATCGTGTTTCGTGTTCTGGTGAACCGCATCCCTCTGCTCAGCATCGCTGTCGCTGGCCTGCTGCTGGCGCCAGCCTCGGGGCGCGCCGAAGCGCTGGAGGGCGACAATCCAGCGGCCGACAAGCTCACCGCCGGCAGCCTGGATCTCGAATCTGTGCCCGTTGAATCCGGGGCCGTCGACATCGCCGATGCTCAACCGCTGGATGTTCAACCGCTGGAGGTGCAACCGCTGGGTGGCGAACCGCTGGGAGGCGAACCACTGGGAGGCGAACAGCCTGGGGTGGAAGCAGCCCCTTCGCCCTCCTGGCGCGCCACCCTGGAGCTGTATGGATTCGCTCCCCTGAGAACCACCGGCACCACCCGGGTGCGGGGCTTCGAAGCGGATGTGGATCTCGATCTGGGCGATGTGCTCTCCGCCCTGGACTGGGCCACCTATGTGCGCGGCAGTGTGGAACGCGACCGCTGGGGACTGCTCACCGATCTCAGTTACGTGAGGCTCGGTGGCTCCTCAGCCAGCACCGGGCCGCGTGGCCGGTTCACGGGCAAGGCGGAGGTGAGCAGTTCCCTGGGCATCTACGACCTGGCGGTGCGCTATCGCCACGGCGAGCCGGAGGCCGCCATCGGGGCAACGGGCTCCTTCAGCCTCATCCCCTATGCGGGGGTGCGGGTGATTGCCGCGGATCTGGATGTGGACGCTCAGGTGCAGGGCACGGGGCCGCTGGGGCTGACGCTGGAGCGCAAGGGCAGTTTCGGGCGCACCTGGGCCCAGCCCCTGGTGGGCCTTCAGGGCAGCGTGTTTCTGGCTCCCCGTCTGCGCGCCTTCGCCAGGGCGGACATCGGCGGCTTCGGCCTCAGTGGCGACCAGGACCTCTCCGGAAATGCCCAGGTGGGCCTGGGTTACGCCATCGGCAACAACACAGATCTGAATCTCTCCTGGCGCTACCTGGGGATGAAATACCGCAACGACCGCAATCCCAGCAGCGGCTTCAGCAACTACGAGAACGGCATCGAACTGGGGCTGAAGTTCTTCTTCTGAACGGAGAACGTTCGCTCAGCCGTCCTCCTGTTCGCGTTTGCGGCGTCGGTCGGCCCGCAGCAGATGGCTTGCCCAGGCCGGTGCCGCCAGGGACACCACCAGGATGGTGAGGGCGGTGCTGAGCCGGCTGGAGAAGGTGCGGGCCACATCGAGGCCGGAGTGCACGTAGGTGAGGGTGACGATGGCGGCGAAGACGCCGGTGGTGAGGGCGCTGGCGGAGCGGATCAGGTCGCGCGGTTGCTGGTCGGGGTTGATGTTGGTGGCCTTGCCGAAGTGCTGGCCCACCACGGCACCGGCCACCACCAGCGCCAGCACCACGAGCCCCCGTTCGCTGGCGTGGTCGGCCGGGTCGGCGGTTTTCAGCTTGTCGGCCAGCACCGTGCCGGTGCCCACCAGGGCGCCGCAGGCCAGGCCGATCACCCCCCACCACGCCCCTGGCTTGCGCAGGCGGTTGCAGTAGCCCGCCCCGGCCGCCAGCACCAGGGCGCTCACCAGGGTGGCGGGCACCAGGGGGAGGCGTTGCACCACGGCGTAGCCCGCCGCCAGGCCGATCAGGGTGGAGAGCAGGCGGTTGCGCAGCAGCATGTCGGGGCAGGGGGAGCGGCTGACGGGCTCATGGCGTCGGCCGCACGATGCAGCGGAAGCCCATGTGGCAGGTGGAGGTGTCGATGCCCTGGGCCAGGCGCGCCGCCGGCCGGTAGCGGCGGCAGTAGCTGGGAGCGCACAGGAACGAGCCGCCCTTCACCACCTTGCGGGGAATCTCACCATGCTGGGAGCTGGGATCAATGCTGGCCGCCGCGGTGGCGCAGCAGCCCGAGGGCTGCGGGTGATGGGGACCAAACCAGCTGTCCGTCCATTCCCACACATTGCCGATCATGTCCACCAGGCCGTAGCCATTGGCCGGGTAGGCGCCCACCGGTGAGGTGCGCTCGTAGCCGTCGAGGCGGCTGTTGTGGTGGGGGAAGTCGCCCTGAAAGGTGTTCGCCACCGGAACCCCACCGGGATGGAGCTCATCCCCCCAGGCAAACTCACATCCCTGGCGCCCGCCCCAGGCGGCCCGCTCCCACTCGAGTTCCGTGGGCAGCTGTTTGCCGCACCACTGGGCGTAGGCCAGGGCGTCGGCATGGGTGATGTGCACCACCGGATGCTGATCGCGACCCTTGATCGAACTGCCGGGTCCTTCGGGATGGCGCCAGTCGGCACCCGGCAGATACTGCCACCAGCGGTAGTGATCCTGCTGACCCACCGGGCCGGCCGGGGGGACAAACACGATCGAGGCGGGTTGCAGGCGCTGCGGATGGGCGCCGGGGTAGAGCCTGGGATCGGCGGGCAACTCTGCCTGGGTGCGATAGCTCGTGGCCTTCACAAATTTGTGGAACTGGGCGTTGGTGACCGGCGTGCGATCGATCCAGAAGCCCGCCACCGTGACTTGATGGGCGGGCGCCTCTTCCGGGTAGTGGTGATCGGAGCCCATCACAAACTCCCCCCCCGGCACCCAGACCATGCCGGGGGCCGGCGGGCGCCCCGGCGGACGCCCCGACTCCACAACGTGCATCGCCGGACGCTGAACCCGCACCGGCCTAGGACTGCCCCATGGTGGCTTCCATCTTGTCGAGCACCTGCTGCACCGAGAAGCTGGCCGCCTTCTGGCGCGGCGGGTACTCCACGAAGGTCTGCAGGAACTCGGCCACGTAGGTCTGGGCCGGCACCAGCAGGAAGATGTGATCGAACATCCAGTCCCAGTAGGTGTTGGAGGTGATGTCGGCCCGCTCGTAGGGATCGGTGAGCAGGTTGAAGATCTTCGGCACCCGCAGCTGAATGAAGGGCTCGGCCCAGATCTGGCAGGTGCCCTGGGCGCGCTGCTCGGCGAACACGAACTTCCAGTTGTCGTAGCGCAGACCGGTGAGATCGCCGTCGTCGGAGAAGTAGAAGAACTCCCGCCGTGGGCTGGCTTCGCTCTGGCCGGTCCAGTAGTCGAGCATGTTGTAGCCGTCCAGGTGCACCTTGAAGGTCTTGTCGCCCACCTGGTGGCCGCCCTTGAGCTTCTCCTTCACATCCGGCTCCCCGGCGGCCGCCACCAGCGTGGGCAGCCAGTCGAGATGGCTCACGATGCCGGTGAAGGTGGTGCCCGGCGCGATCCGGCCGGGCCAGCGCACCAGGGCCGGCACCCGGTAGGCCCCTTCCCAGTTGCTGTTCTTCTCGCTGCGGAAGGGGGTCATGCCGGCATCGGGCCAGCTGTTCATGTGCGGCCCGTTGTCGGTGCTGTACATCACGATCGTGTCGTCGGTGACGCCCAGCTCATCGAGCAGATCGAGCATCTCGCCGATGCACTCGTCGTGATAGATCATCACGTCGTGGTATTCCGACTGCCAGCGCCCGCTGCGGCCCACGTCCTGGGGCCGGGCGTAGGTGCGGAAGTGCATGTGGGTGGTGTTGAACCACACGAAGAAGGGCTCACCGGAGGCCACCGCATCACGGATGAAGCGCTTGGCCTCGGCCATGAATTCATCGTCGGCCGTTTCCATCCGCTTGCGGGTGAGCGGCCCGGTGTTCTCGATCCGCTGCGTGCCATCGCCATTGGCCCAGCAGTGCAGCACGCCGCGGGGCGCGAAGCGCTTGCGGAAGTTGGGAAACTCGGGATCGTCTTCCTTCGGGTAGTCGCGCAGCTCGGGCTCCTCTTCCGCGTTCAGGTGGTAGAGGTTGCCGAGAAACTCGTCGAACCCGTGCATGGTGGGCAGGTGTTCGTCGCGGTCACCGAAGTGGTTCTTGCCGAACTGGCCGGTGCGGTAGCCGTGGGGTTTGAGCAGCTCGGCGATGGTGGGATCTTCAGCGCGGTAGCCCGCCTCCGCACCCGGCAGCCCCACCTTGCTGAGACCGGTGCGGAACACGCTCTGGCCACTGATGAAGGCGGCGCGGCCGGCGGTGCAGCTCTGCTCGGCGTAGTAGTGGATGAACTTGCCGCCCTCCTTGGCCACCCGGTCGATGTTGGGGGTCTGATACCCCATCAGGCCATCGCTGTAGCAGCTCAGGTTGCTCTGGCCGATGTCATCGCCCCAGAGGATCAGGATGTTGGGCTTGCCGTTGGGCATGGGAAGTGGTCTGGCTAAGGGATCGTGTTGGGGCCAATTGGGGCCAGTTGGGGCCAGTTGGGG
>JAWOBH010000040.1:0-3421 GCA_046498125.1 Prochlorococcaceae cyanobacterium
CTCACCGACAACTGGATGGAGTTCACCCTGCGCTACGTGGTCGAGGTCAAGACCCGCCGCGCCATGCGCGACAAGCTCTACCTGCGCATTCTCGAGGAGTTCGACCGCGTCGGCGACCGGGCCCGAATCGCCTCCACCACCGTTCAGCTGGTGCAGCCCCCCCCGCTGGAGGTGCGCCTGGAGCGCCCTCAGGGGGACTGAGCGCTGCGATCCAGATTGTCCTCCAGCTCCGCCACGGCGATGCGGGTGGGGATCACCGCGTCGGGGTTGAGGCTGATGGAGTCGATCCCCTCGGCCAGAAGGAACTCGGCGAAGTCCGGATAGTCGCTGGGGGCCTGGCCACAGATGCCCACCTTGCGTCCGCAGCGCCGGGCGGTGGCGATGGCCATGGCGATCATGGCCTTGACGGTGGGATGGCGTTCGTCGAACAGGTCGGCCACCAGGGCCGAATCGCGGTCCAGCCCGAGGGTGAGCTGGGTGAGGTCGTTGGAGCCGATCGAGAAGCCGTCGAAGCGCTCGGCGAAGGCCTCGGCGCCGAGCACGTTGCTGGGCAGTTCGCACATCACGTACACCTCCAGCCCGTCACGCCCCCGCTCCAGCCCGTGGCGGGCCATCTCCGCCAGCACCTTGTCGCCCTCCTCGGGCGTACGGCAGAAGGGCACCATGGGAATCACGTTGATCAGTCCCATCCGCTCCCGCACCCGCCGCAGGGCCCGGCATTCGAGGGCGAAGGCCTCCCGGAAGGCCTCGGCGTGATAGCGCGAGGCGCCCCGCCAGCCGAGCATCGGGTTCTCCTCACTGGGCTCGAAGTGGCGCCCGCCGAGCAACTTGGCGTACTCGTTGCTCTTGAAGTCGGAGAAGCGCAGGATCACCGGTTTGGGGAAGAAGGCGGCGGCGATCCGCCCCATGCCCTGGGCCAGCAGATCCACGTAGTACTCCTCCGGGCTGTCGTAGCCACGGGTGAGTTCGTCGATGGCATGGCGCTCGCCGGCATCGTCCACGCGCTCCGGCTCCAGCAGGGCCATGGGGTGGACGCGGATGTGGTTGGCGATGATGAATTCCAGTCGGGCCAGTCCCACGCCGTCGCAGGGGATCGCGGCCAGCTTGAAGGCCTCCTCCGGATTGCCCACGTTCATCAGGATGCGGGTGCGGGTGTCGGGTAGCTCACCGAGTTCCTGCTCCTCCACCCGGAACGGCAGCTCACCGCGGTACACCCGTCCCTCGTCGCCTTCGCAGCAGCTGGCGGTGATCTCCTCGCCATCACTGATCCGCTCGGTGGCATCACCGCTGCCGACGATGGCGGTGATGCCCATCTCGCGGGCGATGATCGCCGCGTGGCAGGTGCGTCCACCCTGGTTGGTGATCACCCCACTGGCCCGCTTCAGGATCGGTTCCCAGTCCGGGTCGGTGCGCTCGGTGACCAGGAGATCGCCGGGGTTGAAGCGGCGGATCTCACCCGGGTCCTGGAGGATCCGGGCCCGGCCGCTGCTCACCGAGGAGCCGATGGCGCGGCCGCGCACGATCGGCTCCTCCTCGTGGGGCTCCAGGTGCCAGCTGCGCAGCACCGTGGCCGATCGCTGCGACTCCACCGTTTCCGGACGGGCCTGGAGGATGAACAGCTCACCGCTCTGGCCGTCCTTGGCCCACTCGATGTCCATCGGTGTGGGGCTGCCGCGACGTTCGCTGTAGTGACGCTCGATCGTGCAGGCCCAGCGGGCCAGCTGCAGGGCCTCGGCGTCACTGATGGCGAAGCGGCCCTGCTCCTCCTCAGGCACCGGCACATTGCGGGTTGCCCCCTGACCGGGCTCGTGGTTACGGCGGCCGTCTTCGCTGGCCTCGGCGTAGACCATGCGGACCGACTTGCTGCCCAGCCGGCGATGGATGATCGGCTCGAAGCCCTGCTCCAGCGTGGGCTTGAAGATCAGAACTTCATCGGGGTTCACCGTGCCCTGCACCACGTTCTCGCCGAGGCCATAGGCGGCGGTGAGCAGCACGGCGTCGCGGAAGCCGGTTTCGGTGTCGATGCTGAACATCACCCCCGAGGCGGCCAGGTCGGCGCGCACCATCCGCTGCACGCCGATCGAGAGGGCCACGTCGAAGTGATCGAAGCCGTTGATCTGGCGGTAGGAGATCGCCCGGTCGGTGAACAGGGAGGCGAAGCAGCGCCGGCAGGCCGCCAGCAGGGCCGCCTCGCCCTGCACGTTCAGGAAGGTTTCCTGCTGGCCGGCGAAGGAGGCGTCGGGCAGGTCTTCGGCGGTGGCGCTGGAGCGCACCGCCACCGAGAGCTGCGCCCCCTCCTCCAGGCCGCTGCTGCTGGCCAGCTGCCGGTAGGCGGCCAGGATTTGCTCCTGCAGGTCGTCCGGCAGGGGGGCGTTGAGCAGCAGGGAGCGGGCCGAGGCGCCAGCCGACTGCAGGGCGGCGATGTCATCGCTGTCCAGATCGTCGAGCAGCTCGTGCAGCCGCTCAGCCAGGCCGCTGCCGCTGATGAAGTGGCGGTAGGCCGCGGCGGTGGTGGCGAAGCCGTCGGGCACCCGCACCCCCTGGCTGCCGAGCTCGCGGATCATCTCCCCCAGGGATGCGTTCTTGCCGCCCACCCGGTCGATGGCCTCGATGCCCACGGCGCTGAAAGGCAGCACCAGGGGGCTGGAGTTGGCGGTCTCGGGGGCGGACATGCGCGGGGTGGCGGCCGTCCCCACTCTTGCCCCGGGGTGCCCGGGTGGCCGCAACTGTGAACGGCACGACGCACTGGGACAGACCGGACACAGGTGGCACAGTGGAGACGTTTCTCCCATGCCCCCGTTCGTGCTCCGCCCCACCCACGCCTGGATTGCTTCAGCCGCCCTCGCCCTGGCGGCGGCCCTGTCCCTGCCCGGAACGGCCCAGGCCCAGGGCGCCCCTTCGGGTCCGATCTCCCAGCAGGGGATGAATGACATGGCCCTGGCGGCGGCCGTGAATGTGTGTGAACTGGCTGTGGAGGAGAAGGTGCCGGTTCAGAAGTCCGTGCTGTCCACGGCCAAGGCCATGACCTACGTGGTCACCAACATCTATGGCTCCCAGGTGGCCGGGGCCGGCCGGCTCGAGGCCGAGCAGATCGCCAACGGCAGCATCATCCAGGTGGTGGGCCGGGTGCGGCAGGGTTGCTACGACAAGCTCACCGCCGCCGACAAGAAATTCATCGATGACATCCTCGAGGAATACAACAAGGCCGTGCAGGCCCAGGGCCAGAACCGGGCCCGCTGAGCGGCCCTGAACAGGCGCTTCAGTCGTCGTGCGGGGGGGCGGCTGGGTTTTCCGGCTCCTGCTCTGGCAGCAGCTGGGCCAGCAGTCCACCGCCCATCAGCGCGGCACCGAGGGTGAGGGCCAGGGTGCGGTTCGCGGCGGCGGCTCCGTCCCCTCCCCAGGCGGCGGCGGCCAGGAAGGC
>JAWOBH010000103.1:0-4130 GCA_046498125.1 Prochlorococcaceae cyanobacterium
AGCCCGGCTCCGTGGCCGCTGCCCTGGCCGCCAGGCAGCGGGCTACCGCCTGGGGTGAGGCTCTGCCCGCCCCCCGCCGCTGAAGGGTCAGACCGGCGCAGGCATGGGCCAGGGCCACCGCCGCCAGCAGAGTGGCGCTGGCCTCCTCCCCCGCCGCCAGGGCCATGGCGCCCACCGCCGCCCCGTAGCCGGCCAGCACATCCCCCAGGCCGGCCCGGGCCGCCGCCGGCGCCGCCTCCAGCAGCTGCCAGCGCCGTCCGTCACTGGCAGCCACCACGCTGCGGGCACCCTTGAGCAGCACGCTGGCGCCGCTGCTGCCGGCCGCTGCCAGGGCCGCTTCCAGGGCCGGTGCCTCGCGCCATTGCGGGAACAGGCGATTGAATTCCCCCCGGTGGGGTGTGATCCAGGTGGGTCCCCCGCGCTCCCGCAGCCAGTCGCCCGCCCCCAGGTCAGCGAGGCGGTTGAGGCCGTCGGCATCCAGCACCAGCAGCCCCGCGAAGCCCTGCAGCCGCTGCCAGGCCAGGGCTTCGCCGCCTGCAGCTGGCGCCACCGCTTCCCCTGATTCCAGACCCAGGCCCGTCCCCCGGCCCAGCCCCGGGCCCACCAGCAGCGCATCGAGCCGCTCCAGCTCGGCGTCGCCCAGCTGGGCCAGGGCCAGATGGCCCTGGCGGTCGCAGGCCAGGGCCCGGCTCACCACCACGTGGGGCTGCAGGCTCCAGAGCCCCTCGGCCAGGCAGCCCGGCAGGGCCGCCCGCAGGCTGCCGCAACCGGCGGCGCTCGCCCCCTCCAGGGCCAGGGCCGCGGCTCCCCGGTAGCGCTCGCTGCCGGCCACCACCAGCAGCCGGCCGCGGCCGTATTTGGTCGCCGCCGGATCCAGGGCCGGCCAGGGGGCGGCGGCCAGATCGGCCGGCCCCAGCCCAACGGCCTGGGTGGCGGGCAGCTGGGCCAGCAGCGCCGCTGGCAGGGCCAGGTCGATCCGGCGCAGCTCGCCCACCCAGCGCAGGGCGCTGTCCTGCACCAGCCCGCTCTTGATCAGGCCGAGGGTGTAGGTGTGGCTGGCCTGGGCGGCGACATCCCCCAGGCAGTGGCCGCTGTCGGCACACAGGCCGGTGGGCACATCGATCGCCACCAGCCGCCCGGGTCGCTCCCGCGCCCGCTCCCGGAACAGCGCCTGCAGGGTCCCATCGGGCGGTCGCCGCTGACCGATGCCCAGCAGCCCATCGATCCACAGGGCCGGGCCGGCGGCCTCCGGTGCGGCCGACCGCTGCGGCACTCCCAGCCAGCGGGCATGGCGCAGGTGGCTGGCGGTGAGCGGTTTGTGGCGCTCGAACGGACTCCAGATCACCACCGCGATGCCGGCCAGATGCAGCTCGCGGGCCACCACCAGGCCGTCGCCGCCATTGTGGCCCGGCCCCACCAGCACCAGCGCCCCGTGCCGCTCCAGCACCGCTGCGTGATCGGCCAGCAGCCGCCGGCTCAGGGCCAGGGCCGCCTTCTCCATCAGCGCCTCCACCGGCAGGCCGGAGGCGAACAGCTGCTGCTCCAGCTCAGCCATCTGCTCGCCGCTCACCAGCAGGTGAGCGGCATCCCTGGGCGGCCAGGGGGCCTCAGGCGGGCGATCGGATGCGGTCATGGCAGAACAACGGCGCTCGGTTTCATGATGGGAACACCAGAGCCTTCTTCCCAGCCCTTGACCGCCTCCTGCCCAGCCGGATCCACAGCGGTGAGCGCCCCGGCCGCCGCGGTCACGCCTGCGGGCGCGGCGGTGCTCGAGCGGCTGCGGGCCTGGCCCGGTGAGCGGCGGGTGGCCGTGGGGCTCTCCGGGGGTGTTGACAGCTCCCTCACCGCCGCCCTGCTGGTGCGGGCGGGCTGGCAGGTGGAGGGCCTCACCCTGTGGCTGATGAGCGGCAAGGGGGCCTGCTGCGCCGAGGGCCTGGTGGACGCCGCCGGCATCTGCGAGCAGCTGGCCATCCCCCACCACGTGGTGGATTTCCGCGACCACTTTCGCGCCCAGATCGTCGACTTCCTGGTGGAGGGCTACGCGGCGGGCGTGACGCCCCTGCCCTGCTCGCGCTGCAACCGTGAGGTGAAGTTCGGGCCGATGCTGGCCTGGGCGGAGGCGGAGCGCGGCATCGGCCGCATCGCCACCGGTCATTACGCCCGGGTGCGCCATGCCGCCACCGGCGACCCTCTGCCCGTGCCCGGCGAGGCAGCGGGGCGTGATCAGCTGCTGCGCGGCCTCGACGCGCGCAAGGACCAGAGCTACTTCCTCTACGACCTGGCCCAGGAGTCGCTGGGCCGGCTGGTGTTCCCCCTGGGGGAACTCACCAAGGCCGACACCCGCCTGGAGGCGGCCCGACACGGGTTGCGCACCGCCAGCAAGCCCGAGAGCCAGGATCTGTGCCTGGCCGACCACCACGGCTCGATGAAGGCCTTCCTCGATGCCCACCTGCCGCCGCGTCAGGGGGAGATCGTGCTCGGCGACGGCACCGTGGTGGGCCAGCACGACGGCATCGAGCACTTCACCATCGGCCAGCGCAAGGGGCTGGGGGTGGCCTGGAGCGAACCCCTGCACGTGGTGCGGCTCGATGGGGCCCTGAACCGGGTGGTGGTGGCACCGCGGCGCGAGGCGGCCCGCTCCGGCTGTGAGGTGGGGGCGGTGAACTGGGTGTCGATGGCGCCTCCCGAGCAGCCCGTGGAGGTGGGCGTGCAGGTGCGCTACCGCAGTGCGCCGGAGCCGGCCCGGCTCACCCCCCTGCCGCCCACCGAGGCCGACCGGGCTGCCGGCCGCCCGCATCGGGTGCGGCTGGAGTTCTCCGAGTCCCAGTTCTCGATCACTCCCGGCCAGGCGGCGGTGTTCTACGCCGGCGAGGTGCTGCTGGGCGGCGGGCTCATCCAGGCCTGACCCGCTCGAGGCCTCACCAGTAGGGATCGCTTGCCAGCTCCACCGTGAGCTCACCTCTGGGGCTGGGCGGAACGGAAGCGATGCAGGCGCGCACGACGCGTCCGTTCACCTCGATCTCGCAGGCGCCGCAGCTGCCCCCCAGGCAGCCAGTGGGGATGGTGAGGCCCGCCTGCTGAGCCGCCGCCAGCCAGGGGGTTCCGGTGTCCACGCAGGAGGTGTGGCCACCGGGCCAGTGGATGGTGACCTTGCGGGTGACACTGCGGCTGGTGCTGTGGGGGGGCATCAGGGCGTGAGCAGGGGCTCCAGGTTGACGTGGGTCTCGAAGGCATCGGCGAGCCGGTCCAGCAGCTGATCGCGCTGACGGCTGTGCTGGGGCTGGTCCAGGCTCAGGGGGGGCAGGCCCCGATGCTGCCGCAGCCGGTTGAGCCATTGCCGCCGCCAGGGACCGCTCTCGAACACCCCGTGCAGGTAGGTGCCGGCCACCAGGCCGCCGTGGTCGCCAAGCGCCAGCCACCAGCCCAGCCCGTCGTCGCTTGCCATGGGCTGGAGAGCCTGCGGCGGTTGGCCGGCTTCCGCACCTCCGCCCAGCACGGTGGTGTGGCCGCGGTGGAGCTCGAAGCCGCACAGCTCCAGCGCCTGCCCCGGGCCGTCGCCCGGTCCGCCGGTGCCCGGCGGGGGCCAGAGGGCCCGGCTGCGGCGTTGGTGCAGGGCCTTGCCGCTGCCGAATACCGTGCGCAGCGGCAGGAGATCCAGCCCGCTCACGCGGCCGCCAGCTGCACCACCCGTTGGCGCCTCGCCGGAGCCCTCCAGGCCCTCGGGATCCAGCAGCTCCCGGCCCAGCAGCTGCATCCCGCCGCAGAGTCCGAACACGTGGCCACCAGCGGCCAGATAGCGGTGAAGCTCACCATCCAGTCCGGAGCGGCGCAGGGACGCCAGGTCCCGCAGGGTCTGCTTGCTGCCGGGCAGGATCACGGCGTCGGGGTGGCCGAGGGTCTCGCCGGGCCGCAGCCAGCGCAGCCGCACGCTGGGTTCGGCCTCGAGCGGATCGAGGTCGGAGAAGTTGCTGATCGTGGGCAGGCGCAGCACGGCGATCTCCAGATCGGCGCCGTCCTTGCGGCCGCCCCGGCCCATCAGGTCGAGGGAGTCCTCCGGGGGGAAGAGCTCCTCCAGCCAGGGCATCACCCCAAGCACCGGCACCCCCGTTTGCCGCTCCAGCCAGCGGCGC
>JAWOBH010000287.1:0-25921 GCA_046498125.1 Prochlorococcaceae cyanobacterium
GTAGAAGAAGAACTTCTCCACCCCCGCCAGCCGGGACCGCCAGCTGCGCACCAGCTGGCGCAGATCGCGGCTGATCTCCACCATCCGTTGCCCCTCGCTGCGGCACGGCTCGGTGCGCAGGATGCCGCAGTCGAGCAGGCGCTGGAGGCCCTGCTGCGGATCGATCTCGATCACTCCATACCCCACCCGGGCCAGGCCGGGTCGTAGGGAGGGGGAACGGATGGTGGAGATCAGCCGCGATCTGCGCCAGCTGGTGCGCAGCTGGCGGCCCCGGCTGGCGGTGGTGGAGAAGTTCTTCTTCTACCGCTCCAGCACCACCATCGCGGTGGTGCAGGCCCGGGGCGTGCTGCTGATGACCCTGGCCCGCCTCCAGGTGCCGGTGGTGGAATTCCCCCCCATGCAGATCAAGCAGGCCCTCACCGGCAACGGCCATGCCGACAAGCAGGAGGTGCTGGAGGCGGTGATGCGCGAGCTGGAGCTGGACTGCCCGCCGCGGCCCGACGATGCCGCCGACGCCCTCGCCGCCGCTCTCACCGGCTGGTTCCAGCGCTGAGCTCCATGGCCGGGCCCAACGACGTCACTGGCGATGCCAGCGCTGATGACAAGCCGGCCCTGCGGCGGCGGTTGCGGGCGCTGCGTGGGCAGCTGCTGCCCGGCAGCGAAGCGGCGATCCGCGCCCAGGTGGCCCGGGTGCTGGAGCGGCACCTGGCCGGGCCCGGCCGGTTGGGTCTCTACTGGCCCCTGGCCGGCGAGGTCGACCTGCGGCACCTGGCCGATCAGCCGGCCCTCGCCAGCAGGTTGGCCCTGCCCGCCGTGGCCGGGCAGCGCTTGCTCTACCGCCCCTGGCACCCTGCCCAGGCCCTGCAGCCGGACGACTGCGGCATCCCCGCGCCGCCGCCCTCGGCGGGCGAGCTCAGGGCCGGGGAGCTGGCTCTTCTGCTGGTGCCGGCTCTGGCGATCGATCGGCGTGGGCTGCGGCTCGGCTACGGGAGCGGCTGGTACGACCGCCTGCGCAGCCAGCCCGACTGGCGCCGGCTGCCGGCCCTGGCGGTGCTGCCTGGCGGCTGCCTGCTGGAGCGGCTGCCGGCCGATCCCTGGGATGTGCCCTTCGACGGCTGGATCTGCGAGCGGGGCCTCGGCCAGCCGGGGCCTCCATCACAATCTTGTTCACAAACCGGGCCTGATCCCCTCGGCCCCGGCGCACCTTTGCGAGGATCGCCCCCAGTGCACAGGCGGTCGCCGTGAATCTGTCCTCCCTCCGTTCGGACACCTCCTACAGCGTCGCCCCCACAGCCACGGCTCCCACCGCTTCCGACCGGGTGCTGGCCGCCGAACTGGGTGCCCGGGCCGAGGCTCACGACGCCCTCTCGATGATGGTGAGTTCGATGGCGCGCATGGTGCAGGCCGGCAAGACGCGCGACAGTCGCTGGAAGGACAACTGAGCTCCCCGTCACCCATGTCTGCCACTGTGTCCCGCTTCGATGTGCGGCCTCTGGGCCTGGCCCTGGGGGCCCTTGTCTGCTCCGCCCTGGGCGCCGCACCCGCCTGGAGCCATGGCATCCAGAGCAATCTGGAGAAGCTCTCCCCGCTGAGCGAGCAGGTGCGCCGGGAGTTTCTGCTCCAGAGCGAGTTCAGCACCGGTGAACCGGCGGGCGAGGCCGCGGTGCGGCTCTGGCGTCCCGACGGCGAGACCATCGAGATGGGCCGCACCGATGCCCAGGGCAGGCTGCGCTTCGCAATGCCCGCCGAACTCTCCGACGAGTGGGAGGTGCAGGTGGATGCCGGCCCCGGCCACCGCGACTACCTGGAACTGAGCGAAGCTGTCGGCGGCCAGCCCCAGGGGGCTGTCTCGCTCTCCCGGCGGACCACCGGCCTCGGGCCGCTGCTCTCCCGGCGGGCATCCGCCGCCAGCCTGCCTCTGGTGGGTGGACTGGCCATGGGTCTGGCCGCCGGCGGCGCCATGCTGATTCGCCGCCGCCGCGGCTGAATGGCTGAGTCGCGCACCATCGCCACCGGAAGCGAAGCCCTCGACCGCATCGTCGAGCGCCTGGCAGGCAGCGCCGACCCGCGCCGCCGCTACGAATACGTGCTCTGGCTGGCGAAGAAGCTCCAGCCTCTGCCGGAGGAATTCCGCAACGACGCCTTCAAGGTCAAGGGGTGTGTCTCCCAGGTGTACGTGGTGGGGCAGCTCCGGGACGGCAGGTTGCACTGGCAGGGCGATTCCGACGCCGCCATCACCAAGGGCCTGCTGGCCCTGCTGATCCAGGGGCTCGAGGGGCTCACCCCGGAGCAGGTGCAGGCCATCGATCCCGGCTTCATCGCCGCCACCGGCCTTCAGGCCAGCCTCACCCCCTCGCGGGCCAACGGCTTCCTGAACATCCTGCGGCTGATGCAGGCCCAGGCGAAGGCGCTTGCGGGCTGATTTCTAGGATCGGCCTTCTGCGCACTTCCAGCCCATGACGATCGGCATCGGCCTGCTCGGCCTCGGCACGGTGGGAGCGGGCGTTGCCGAGATCCTGGCCAGCCCCGAAGGTCGCCACCCGCTGGTGGCGGAACTGGCACTGCGGAGGGTGGCGGTGCGCGATCTCAAGCGCCCGCGGCCGGTGGCGGTGGCCGCCGCGCTCCTGACGTCCGATGCCGAAGCGGTGGTGGACGACCCGGCAGTGGAGATCGTGGTGGAGGTGATGGGCGGGCTGGAGCCGGCCCGCAGCCTGATCCTGCGGGCGATCGCTGCCGGCAAGCCCGTGGTCACCGCCAACAAGGCGGTGATCGCGCGGCACGGTGAGGAAATTGCCGCCGCCGCCGCCGCCGCCGGGGTCTACGTGCTGCTGGAGGCCGCCGTGGGCGGCGGCATCCCGATCATCGAACCGCTGAAGCAGTCGCTCGGTGCCAACCGCATCGATCGGGTGAGCGGCATCATCAACGGCACCACCAACTACATCCTCAGCCGCATGGCGGCCGAGGGGGCCGACTACGGGGCGGTGCTGGCCGAGGCCCAGCGCCTCGGCTATGCCGAAGCCGATCCGGCCGCCGATGTGCAGGGCGCCGACGCCGCCGACAAGATCGCCATCCTCTCCGGCCTGGCCTACGGGGGCTCGGTGCCGCGGGAAGCCATTCCCACCGAGGGCATCGACCAGCTCGACGCCCGCGATGTGGCCTACGCCGACAAGCTCGGCTATGTGGTGAAGCTGCTGGCCATTGCCCAGCGCATCGCCCCCGCGGCTGACACCGCTTCTGACGGCGTTCCTGACCAGGCGTCAGGGGGGGAAGCCGACTGCCAGCTGCTGGATGTGCGGGTGCATCCCACCCTGCTGCCGCGCAGCCACCCGTTGGCGGGGGTGAACGGGGTGTTCAACGCCATCCTGGTGGAGGGCGAGCCGGTGGGCCAGGTGATGTTCTACGGCCCGGGGGCCGGGGCGGGCCCCACCGCCTCGGCGGTGGTGGCCGACATCCTCAACATCGCCGGGATCCGTGCGGCCACCCTTCCAGCGGGAGCAGCCGGCGGCCCGGTGGGGCTGGATCCCCTGCTGGCGGCCGGCAGCTGGCGCCAGTGCCGCCTGATCGATGGCGCCCTCACCACCCACCGCAACTACGTGCGCCTGCGCACCAGCGACGAGGCGGGGGTGATCGGCAGGATCGGCACCTGCTTCGGGGACGCGGGGGTCTCGATCCAGTCGATCGTGCAGTTCGAGGCCGACAGCGCCGCCGCCGAGATCGTGGTGATCACCCATGAGGTGCTGGAGGCTCGCTTCCGCCAGGCCCTCGATGCGATCGCCGCCCTGGCGGAGGTGCAGGGCGTGGCGGCCTGCCTGCGCACGCTCTGACGAGCCGCAGCCCTGCCTCTCAACGGGGCTCTGAATGGGCCCTTCCATTCGGTGCGCCAAGCGGATCGGTGCGCAAATCGGGATGCGGGGGATGCGCGCCGGCGCCGAAGCGGCACCATGGCTTCAGTTCGATTCGAAAGGAATCCTTAAGCCGCGTCCAGGACGCGGCGGGTCGCGCCGCCGTCACCAGCGTCGCTAGGACAGAACCCAACAGATCTGTTCCTCCTGCCTTCCCATCGCTTCATGATTCGTTCATGACAACCCTTCCCTGCCGCCATCCCCGCACCGCCCCCAGCCAGGGCGACTGCGTGCGGATCCAGGCCGATGATCAGCTCTACCAGGTGATCGGCATCGACGACCGCCACGATCGCTGCTGGTTGCGGCGCTGGCCCCTGACCCGCCAGGGCTCGGAAGTGTTTGAAATTTCCCTGCAGCAGGTGCGGCCCGCTACGGCCCATCACACTTGAATGGCAGCGCTGTTCTGACCCCTCCCCTTGCCCCGGTCGTTGCAGCTGCCCCCCCGGCTCACCTCCCAGCGCTGGATCACCCTCCTGGCCGCCGCCCTGCTGCTTGCCGGCTGCCGCGGGCCGGGCGGTTCAGGGGCCGCCAACGCCCCCCAGCCGGGTCGTGCCCCTGCCACGCACGATCTGGTGGTCGCCACCAGTGCCCGGGTGGGCTCGGTGGATCCTGTGCGCGCCTCCACCTTCGGAGCCACCCAGCTGCTCAGCGCCCTCGGGGATCCGCTCTACCGCCTCGATGGTGAGGGCGCCATCGTTCCCGCACTGGCCGCTGAGGCGCCCCGGGTCAGCCCCGACGGGCTGACGGTGACCATCCCCCTGCGCCGGGACGTGCTGTTTCACGACGGCACGCCCTTCGATGCCGACGCCATGGTGTTCAGCCTGGAGCGCTTCCTGGCGATCGGCACCCTCAGCTATCTGCTCGACGAGCGCATCGAGGCCATGCGAGCCAGCGGATCCCACGACCTGGAGCTGCGCCTCAAGCGCCCCACCACGGTGCTGCCTCAGCTGCTGAGCACCATCAACCTCACCCCCGTCTCTCCCCAGGCCTACCGGGACCACGGCGATCGCGCCCTCAGTGACCGCTTCGTGGGCACCGGGCCCTACCGGCTCCGCTTCTTCAGCGACCAGCAGCAGCGCCTGGAACCATTCGAGGACTACTGGGGAGAGCGGCCCCGGAACGACGGCATCGTGCTGGTGAGCCTGGGCAACTCCACCGCCCTGTTCGGCGCCATGGGCAGCGGCGAGGTGGATGTGCTGCTCTCCACCGGCCTGCACGAAGACCACCAGCAGGCCCTGGAGCGCCGGGCTGCGCTTGGGGAGCTGCGGGAGGGCCGGGGCCCGGCCCTGGAGATCGGCTACATCACCCTGCACACCCAGCAGCCTCCCTTCGTCGATCCCGCCCTGCGTCAGGCCATGGCCCACAGCCTCGATCGGCAGCTGATCAGCGAGCGGGTGAGCCAGGGCCTGCGCGGCCCCCTGCGTGACCTGGTGCCACCGGCGGTGAGCGGGACCGACCTGCAGATCTGGCCCGCCTACGACCCTGAGCGGGCCCGCGGGCTGTTCCGCCAGGCGGGCTACTGCGATGGCCGGGTGCTGGAGCTGCCGCTCACCTTCCGCTCCAACATCCCCTCCGACCGCCTGATGGTGCTCACCTGGCAGGCGCAGCTGGCCCGCGACCTGGGCGACTGCATCGTGCTGGAACCCAACGGCATGGAGTCCACCACGGTCTATCGCCAGCTGGGCGAGGGGGCCTTCGCGGCGGTCATGCTCGACTGGCGCGGAGCGGTGCGCGACCCGGAGGCCTACCTGTTTCCCCTGCTCAGCTGCAGCGAAGCCGAGGGCAACCACTGCCTGCGCGGGGAGAGCGCCCTGAGCGGCAGCTTCTGGACCGCCCCAGGCCTGCAGGAGGATCTGCTGCGCAGCGAGGCCCTGGCCGGGAGCGAGCGCCTGGAGCTCCTGCAGAGCATCGAGGAGCGCACCGCCGCGGCCGTCCCCTACCTGCCCCTCTGGCTGGTGACGCCGCGGGCCTGGGCCCAGCCGCGGCTGGCGCCGCCCCGCTTCGACGGCAATGGCCGCCTGCTTCTGCAGGATCTGCAGCGTCTGCCATGAGTCGCCGCCGCGCCCTGGCCCGCTACCTGGCCTCCCGCCTGGCCCTGGTGCCGGTGATGCTGTGGCTGATCGCCAGCCTTGTGTTTCTGCTGTTGCGCGTGGCTCCTGGCGATCCGGTGGATGCGGTGCTGGGCACCCGCGCTCCCGAGGCCACCCGGGCGGCCCTGCGCAGCCAGCTGGGGCTGGATCAGCCCCTGCCGCTCCAGTACGGCCAGTTTCTGGTGGATCTGCTGCAGGGCGATCTGGGCGAATCGCTGAACAGCCAGGAGCCGGTGAGCCGGATCATCAGCCAGAGCCTGCCGGCGAGCCTGGAACTGGGGATCACGGCCCTGCTGCTGGCCGCCGTGCTGGGGCTGGCGGTGGGGTTTTCCGGCATCGCCCGGCCCGAAGGAAAGCTCGATCTCGCCGGCCGCCTCTACGGCATCGGCACCTACGCCCTCCCCCCCTTCTGGGCGGCGATGGTGGTGCAGCTGATCTTCGCCGTGTGGCTGGGCTGGCTGCCGGTGGGGGGACGCTTCCCGCCCACGCTGCTGCCGCCCCAGGGCAGCGGTTTCTATCTGCTCGACAGCCTGCGCAGCGGCCTGGCCACAGGCCAGTGGCGGGAGCTCGGGGGCACGATCCGCCATCTGCTGCTGCCGGCCGGCACCCTGGCGTTGCTGCTCAGCGGCATCTTCACCAACGCCCTGCGGCTCAACCTGCGCCGGGCCCTGGCCTCCGATTACGTGGAGGCGGCCCGCAGCCGTGGCCTCGGTGAAGCGCGGGTGGTGCTGCGCCATGCCCTGCCCAATGCCCTGCTGCCGGTGCTCACGATCACCGGCATCACCGTGGCCTCCCTGATCGGCGGCGCCCTGCTGATCGAGGTCACCTACTCCTGGCCGGGCATCGCCGCCCGCCTGCAGGAGGCGATCGCCCAGCGCGACTACCCCCTGGTGCAGGGCATCGTGGTGGTCGTGGCGGCGCTGGTGGTGCTGGTCACGGTGGTGGTGGATCTGTTGGTGGCTCTGCTGGATCCGCGGATCCGCTTCTGAGCACCGGGGGGCTCGCCCGCAGGGGGCCCGGGGCCGACGGCAGGGCTGCCGGGGCCGGCGGCAGTCGACGCTGCCACTGGCGGGCCTGCTCAGGGTCGAGCACAAAAGCCTCCACATCGCCATGCCGACGGCGCTGGGGCATGAGCAGCGATTGGTGGCGCGCCGAGTCCAGAAATTCGATCGTGAGCTGCAGCAGCAGTTCCTGCACCTGCACGGGATCTTTGCCCACGAACTCCTCACCCAGGCGGAACAGGGCTTCACCCTCGCCGTCGAGACGCACGGGGGAGAAATGGCTGCCCCCGTCCACGAGCACGAGTCGACTGCGGGGATGGCGGCTGCCGCTCAGCAGGCTGAGCTGCTCCTGCACCGGCGGGGTGATCAGGTCGAGACTGCCACCGGCCAGCAACACGGGCACAGGCAGGTCGGCCAGCCCGCCCTCGGGCCAGAGCAGACTGCCGAAGCCATTGAAGGTCACCACCGCCAGCAGGGGGGAGCCATCCATCTGCGGGGTCTGGGCAGCGCCCGCGGGCGCCTGACGCGGGGTGCCGTCGCCGGTGATGGTGGGCAGCTGGCACTGCAGCAGCCGCGAGAGGTTGGTGAGTGGCAGCGAGGCCAGGGCCTGTCGGCAGCGGCCGGAAAGTCCCTGTTCCGGCACCAGTCCTGCCGCCATCAGCGCTACCAGCCCGCCCAGGGAGTGGCCCATCAGCACCACACCGGCATCGCCGGCTCCGGCGGGTCCCAGCGCGGGCAGGCGATCCTCGGCGCGGGCACTGAGCACGGCCTGGAGATCGGCCAGGCGCTGCGGCAGCGACTCGGCCCCCGGCGGAGACCCCTCGCCCCTGAGCGATGCCTTCACCGCCTGTTCATCGCTGCCGGGATGCTCGAGCACCAGCACCGGCCAGCCCTGCTCCGCCAGCGCGGAGGCCAGCCAGTTGAGCTGGCTGCTGCTGCCGCCCAGGCCCGGCATCAGCAGCAGCCAGGGCCCAGGCTCGGCCCGGGCGGGGCCGCGGGCCGGCCAGAGATCGATCGGTAACGGCGCCGAGCGATGGGCCACGTTGAGCTGCAGCCGGTTTGGCTGGGGTGGTCGGGCGCGAGGTCCCGCCTGGGACTGCGGACGCGTCTGGCGCAGGGGCAGGGGCAGGAGGCGCAGCTCCGCCACGGCCCGCTTCTGATGCTGCAACTGCTCCCGCCAGTGCTGCGCCAGGGCCAGCAGCCCATCCACCTGCACCGTGACCTGGCGGATCGGCAGCTCCCGCAGCAGTTCCAGCGCCGTCACCGAGGGCTGACGTTCGAACAACCGGCCCAGACTGTCCATGAGCAGGGGGGCGGTGCTCTCCCCGCGGGGGCCGGTCAGCAGACCCCCCACCTCTCGCAGCATCTGCTCCCCGGTCCAGCTGGCGAGCAGTTCCGTGGCAAAGCTGCGGTCCTTGAGCAGCGGGGCCCGCAACAGCCGGATCAGGCCCGTTCGGGAGCGGCCATCCAGCAGGTTGAGCCACTGGTCCTGTTCGCTGCGGGCCCTGGTGGGATCGCGGCTCCAGGTCTCCAGTTCCCCCAGATCGATCGGCAGGTCAAGGCCATCGATCCGCACCACCAGCTCCTCCGCGGCCCGGGCCGGAACCGTGCCAACAGCCGGCTGCAGCACCAGCAGACTGGCGAGCAACCCGGACAGGCGGCGACGGTTTGACAAGGGGTGGAGAAGGCGAAGGCGCGGGAAGGGCAGGGGAGCTGGGGGTGGTCAGGGGCGGGGTTCCGGCCTGCGTCGAAGCGATCTGGCGCTGGTGCATCCAGTTTCCCCCCGCCCTGCGCGAGGTGGCGGTGCTGCGACTGGTGGGCTCCGTGGGGGCCGGCGGCGTGCTCTATCTCACGCCCATGGTGTTTCACCAGGAGGCCTTCAGTGCCACCAGCGTCACCCAGGGGCTGGCCCTGGCGGCCCTGGCCGGCACGGTGGGGCGCTTCCTCTGCGGCCTGCTTCTGGACCGGGGACTGAACTGTTCCCTGCCGGTGCTGCTGGCGGCCCTGCTCTCGCTGGCCGCCGATGCCACCCTGTTCGCCGCCCGGGAGTTTCCCGGCTACCTGCTCGGCCAGCTGCTGCTGGGCATCGCCATGGGCTTCTACTGGCCGGCCATCGAGCTGGCGGTGCCCCTGAGCTGCGCCCGCGGGCCGGCGCCGATCCCCTCGGCCCGCGGATTCGCCCTGGTGCGCAGCGCCGATGCCACCGGCATCGCCGCCGGGGCGCTGCTGGGGGCGGCCCTGGCGGCCCTCGACCTGCTGCGGGGCGTGTACCTGCTGGACATCCTCTGCCTGAGCGCCATGGTGTTGCTGCTGGTGCTGCGCCCCCTGCCCGATCCCCATCGCCGTCAGCCCAGTGCCGAGGCCCGGCGCTGGGGACCCTGGCTGCGGGAACTGCTGCCGGTTCTGGCGATCGCCCTGCTGGCCACCGCACTGCCGGCCCTGATGCAGAGCGCCCTGCCGCTGGATCTGGTGCGTGGCGGCCTGCGACGCGGGGCGCTGTCCGAGAGCCTGGGGGCGCTGCTGATCGGCCTGCAACTGGGGCTTCTGGTGCTGATCCAGTGGCCGCTGGGCCAGGCCCTGGCGCGCCGGCCGGTGGCGGTGGGTCTGGGCCTCAGCCTGGTGAGCTTCGCCATCGGCACCGCCCTGCTGTCCCTCTCCGCCCTGCTGGTGGGCGGGGTCTGGGTGGTGCTGGTGGCCCAGCTGCCCCTGGCCGTGGGCCAGGCCGCCTTCCTGCCGATCGCCACCGAGGCTGTGATCGAGATCAGCCCGGAGGACCATCAGGGGGTGGCGATGGCCCTGTTCTCCCAGTGCTTTGCCATCAGCGCGCTCACCGCTCCGCTGCTGGCGGGAATGGTGCTGGACGGCCAGGGGCACGGCGCCGGCCTCTGGCTGGTGATGGCGGCGCTCTGCCTCGGAGGACTGCTGCTGGTGCGACGGATCAGGCCGAGGAATCGTCCTTGGGGCGGTCGCCGCCCGAACCACCGCCGTCGGAGCGCTTGATCCAGGCCTCGTGGGGCAGCGGTTCGGTGCCGTACTCCCAGTCGTCGTAGTCGGGATCGTTGCGGATGCGGCGGTGCAGGTCCTTCTGCACGTCGAAGTCGTGGGGGTGGGAAGGCTGCTGGGCGGGCTGCTGTGAGGTCATCCCGACGGTGGCGGCTGGCTCCAGCATCACACGTTGAACAGGAACTCCATCACGTCCCCCTCGTCCACCACGTAGTCCTTGCCCTCGGCCCGCAGCCAGCCCCGGTTGCGGGCCTCGGCCAGGGAGCCGGCCTCCAGCAGCTTCTGGCAGCCGATCGTCTGGGCGCGGATGAAGCCGCGCTCGAAGTCGGTGTGGATCACCCCGGCGGCCTGGGGAGCGGTCATGCCGGCCCTGATCGTCCAGGCCCTGGTTTCCTTCTCGCCGGTGGTGAAGTAGGTGCGCAGCCCGAGCAGATCGTAGGTGGCACGGATCAGGCTCTGCAGGCCCCCCTCCTCCACCCCCAGACCCGCCAGGAATTCGGCCCGCTCCTCCTCGGGCAGCTCGATCAGCTCCGCCTCCACCTGGGCGGAGATGCGCACCACGGCGGCCCCTTCGCGGGCGGCGAGCGCGGCCACAGCCTGGCAGTGGGCGTTGCCGGCGGCCAGGTCGTCCTCGCTCACATTGGTGGCATAGATGATCGGCTTGGCGGTGAGCAACCCCAGGGGCCGGATCGCTTCGGCCTCCTCGTGGGTGAGGGTCACGCTGCGGGCGGCGCCGCCGGCCTCCAGCTCCTGCTGGATGCGATCCAGAGCGGCGTCTTCGGCCTGGGCCTCCTTGCTGGTGCGCAGCTGTTTCCTCAGCCGTTCTCGGCGCTTCTCCACCTGGGCCAGATCGGCCAGCCCCAGTTCCAGGTTGATCACCTCGGCATCACGCACCGGGTCCACCGAACCGGCCACGTGGATCACGTCGTCGTCCTCGAAACAGCGCACGACGTGGACGATCGCGTCCACCTCACGGATGTTGGCCAGGAACTTGTTGCCCAGCCCCTCCCCCTGGCTGGCCCCCTTCACCAGACCGGCGATGTCCACGAACTCCACCCGGGTGGGGATGATCTCCCGGCTGGAGCTGAGGATCGCCAGCCGCTCCAGGCGCGGATCCGGCACCGCCACCACGCCCGAATTGGGCTCGATGGTGCAGAAGGGATAGTTGGCGGCCTCCGCCTGGGCGTTCGCCACCAGGGCGTTGAACAGGGTGGATTTGCCCACGTTGGGCAACCCGACGATTCCGGCTTTGAGCATGCCTGGAATCTACGGACCGCCGCTCCGGTCCAGAGCGCCCCTCGCCGCCCCAGGGCTGCAGCCGCGAAACTGGGAAGAGCTTCCTGCAGCCCGATTCCTTCCCGCACCCCCCTCCCCGAGGTGGCGCCCAGCCCCGGCCGCAGCGCCCCCACCACCAGCCCCACCACCAGCAGCCCTGTCCCCGACAGAGTCCCCCCGCCGCCGCTCTGGCGCCGGCGGCGCCTGTGGGCAGCGCTGGCCGCTCTGCTGGTGGTGGTGGCCGGCGTGGGCCTGTGGCAACGCCAGCGCGGCAGCCGCCAGGGCGACCTCGGCCCTTACACCGTGGTGGCCAGTTCAGGGGATCTGCCCGGGGTGGTCAACGCCTCGGGGGAGCTGGAGGCCGTGCAGCGGGTGAATGTCAGTCCCAGGCGCCAGGGGGTTCTGGAGGAGCTGTTCGTGGAGGAGGGGGACCTGGTGCGCAGCGGGCAGCCCCTGGCCCGCATGGATTCCGGGGACTTGCAGGAGCGGATCAAGGAACTGCAGGCCCAGCTGCGCTCGGCCCAAGCCCAGCTGGTGCGCAGCCGCAGCGAGGTGGAGCGGAATGAGGCGCTGTTTCGTCAGGGCGCCATCAGCCTCAGCGACTTCAACACCGTGCGCAGCACCTTCGCGGTGGATGGAGCGGCGGTGGAGGCGGCCCGCCAGCGGATCGAGGCCCTGCGGGTGGAGCAGGCCGACCTGATCGTGCGCGCCCCCTTCGACGGTGTGATCACCCAGCGCTTCGCTGATCCCGGATCCTTCGTCACCCCCACCACCACGGCCGCCGCCGTGGCCGGCGCCACCAGCTCGTCGATCGTGGACCTCTCCCAGGGGCTGGAGGTGGTGGCCAAGGTGCCGGAAAGCGACATCGCCCGGATCGCGGTGGGTCAGGAGGCCCAGGTGCGCGTGGATGCCTTCCCCGAGCGCAACTTCCCCGCCCGGGTGAAGCGGATCACCCCGCGGGCCGTGAGCGTCAACAACGTCACCTCCTTTGACGTGTATCTGGACTTCCCCGAGCGCCCGCCGGAACTGCGCATCGGCATGACCGCCGATGTGGGCTTCCAGACCGGTGCCGTGCAGGCCCAGACGCTGGTGCCAACCGTGGCGATCGTCACCGAGGACGGCCGGCCGGGGGTGCTGCTGGTGGATGCCGACCGCCAACCCCGCTTCCAGCCGGTGGAGCTGGGTATCAGCAGCGGCCGTGACACCGAGATCATTTCAGGACTTGAAGCGGGCACCCGGGTGTTCATCGATCTGCCGCCCTGGTCGCGGCGGCGCCGCTGAGCTCTCAGCCGACCCCTCAGGCGAGGGTCAGGAAGCGCCGGGCCGCCGCCACGATGCGGCCGCTGGCCTGGCCGTCGCCGAAGGGGTTGTGGGCACGGGCCATGGCCTCGTAGGCCGCCGGGTCGCTGAGCAGCCGGCTGGTCTCGGCGGTGATATCGGCCGAGGCGGTGCCGATCAGCTTGGCCGTGCCCGCCTCCACCGCTTCCGGCCGTTCGGTGGTGCGGCGCAGCACCAGCACGGGCTTGCCCAGGGCCGGGGCTTCCTCCTGCAGTCCGCCGGAGTCGGTGAGCACCAGGGTGGAGCCCCGCATCGCCGCCACCAGCTGGTCGTAGTCGAGGGGCTCGGTGAGAAAGGCGCGGGGGTGGCTGCCCAGCAGGGCCTGCAGCGGTTCGCGCACGGTGGGGTTGCGGTGCAGGGGGAGCAACAGGGCCGTGTCGGGATAGCGCTCCAGCAGCTGCAGAAATCCTGCACCGATTTCCGCCAGCCGCTCCCCCCAGTTCTCGCGCCGGTGCACCGTGGCCAGGATCACCCGCTGGGACTGCCAGTCGAGGCCGGGGAGGTCATAGGCCGGGGCCCGCTCCGCCATCTGCAGCAGGGCGTCGATCACGGTGTTGCCCGTCACCAGCACCTCCCCCACCACTCCCGAGGCGCGGCAGTTGGCCGCCGAGCGCTCGGTGGGGGCGAAGTGCAACTGGGCCAGCTGGGAGATCAGGCGCCGATTGGCTTCCTCGGGGTAGGGATCGTGGAGGTTGTCGGTGCGCAGGCCCGCCTCCACATGGCCCACCGGGATCTGTCCGTAGAAGGCGGCCAGGGCCGAGGCGAAGGCGGTGGAGGTGTCCCCCTGCACCAGCGCCAGATCCGGCCGCTGGGCGGCGAACTCCCGCTCGAGGCCCTGGAGGGCGGCACAGGTGATGTGGGTGAGGGTCTGCCTCGGGGCCATCAGCTCCAGGTCGTGGTCGGCCCGAAGGCCAAACAGCTCCATCACCTGGCTCACCATTTCCCGGTGCTGGCCGGTGAGCACCACCCGGGTGCGGAAATCAGGCGCAGCCTGGAAGGCCCGGATCACCGGCGCCAGCTTGATCGCCTCGGGCCTGGTGCCGAGCACGATTGTGACCAGGGGCTCAGGCACCGTTGGCAACAGGCAGCGGGACGGCGGATCCTACGGAGCGAGTCAGACCCGGATCACCACAGGCTGACAGAACAGGCCTGACTGGCGAAGCTGGACGGACACCCGGTGACGACTGATGACAACCTCGCCGCTGCCTCTCCCCTCGCCTCTGCCGCCGCCGCCTCTGCCGTCGCCCGCGGCGGCGTTCGCAGTGCAGCCCGCAGATCTGCAGGCAATCGTGCGCCTGGCCCATGAACGCGGCTACTCCGACGTGCATCTAGGGGTGGGCGAGGAACCCCGCTACCGCTCACGCGGCACCATGGTTCGTACCGGCTGGCCGGTCACTGATGCTGAAACGTTCCATCACTGGTTGCGAGAAATCCTGAGTCTTGAGCAGATTGATCAATTTATGCGCGAGAAGGAATTGGATGCCTCGCACACATTTGCCTTCGTAAGAGTACGGATTAATTTGCTGGAAACGCTTCGGGGACCGGGATTGGTTCTGCGGTTGATCCCCCATGAGATTCCTACTCTCGATGAATTGGGCATGCCGGCTGTGCTGAGGCGGCTTTGCAAGTCACCCAAGGGAATGGTGCTGGTGACGGGACCGACCGGCTGTGGCAAAAGCACAACCCTGGCGGCGATGATTGACTGGATCAACCGTAATATGCCACGTCATATCGTGACCATTGAAGACCCGATTGAGTTTGTTCATCAAAGCCGCCAGTCTTTAATTCGCCAACGCCAGGTAGGGCAGCATACCCTGGAGTTTCATCATGCTCTGAGGGCCTCGATGCGGGAAGACCCCGATGTCATTCTGATCGGTGAGATCCGCGATCGCCTCACCCTGGCAACAGCCATCGAAGCCTCACAGACCGGTCAGCTTGTGTTCGGTACCCTGCACACCAACTCTGCCGTGCGCACTGTGGAACGGGTTCTGGGGATGTATCCGCCGAATGAACAGGCCAGTGTGCGTGAGGCTGTCGCGGAGTCACTGCTGGCCGTGATCTCCCAGGGCCTGATCAAAACCACTGATGGCAAACGTACTGTTTACCAGGACATTCTGGTCAACACCGATGCCTGCAAGGACTACATCCAGCGCGGCGAACTGGATGAAATCGAGGAGATCATGCGCCGCAGCCGCTTTGATGGGATGGTGACCGCCAACCAGTCGCTGCTGGAGCTGGTGGAATCCGGCCGCGTGGCCGAAGATGATGCCCTTGCCCAGAGCCTGCGACCGAGCGAACTGCTCCAGGCCTTCCGTGGCCGTACGAGCTAGCGGGCCGCCAGCCGGGCGATCAGCAGCACCGTGAGGCCCACCGACAAGCCGAGCATGGCCAGACGGCCATTCCAGATCTCGGCCTGGGGCGTGAAGCCCCGGCGCCAGGCGTTGAGTTCGCTGCGGCTCACGGGTTCGACATCAACCGGTTCGACATCAACCGGTTCAGCGCCCAAGTCAGCGTTCGTGCCGTTGCTGCACTGGGCTGCAGCCTGGTGCAGCGGCGCAGACCCTTCGCTTGCCTGGGCGGCAACGCTGGCCGGCCCAAGGGACCCTTCCTTGTCGGCAGCGGCCATGGCGGCGGAGGCATACGGCCTCAACCTAAAGGCTCAGAACGGTGGCGGGGTGTCGTAGAGGCAGCTGGCCTGCTCCAGGGACAGGCGGGCAGCCACCCCCAGATCGATCGGGCTCCGGCACACCCGGGCGAAGCGCTCACAGGCCGCCACTCCCACCATGGCGGCGTTGTCGGTGCAGTAGGCCAGCGGCGCCACCCGCCACTGCAGCCCATCACGGCGGCAGCGTTCCGCCAGCAGCGCGCGCAGCCGCCGGTTGGCCGCCACCCCTCCCACCAGCACCAGGGTGGCCAGACCCTGATCGCGGGCGCAGCGGCAGCTGCGGTCCACCAGCACCTCCACCACTGCCTGCTCGAAGCTGGCCGCCAGATCCGCCAGGGGCAGGGGCCCGGAGCTCTCGGCCTCCAGGCTGCGTACCAGCCGCAGCATGGCGGTCTTGAGACCGCTGAAGCTGAAGTCGTAGGGGTGGAAGCCCCCCCCCGGCCGAGACACCCGGCCCCGGGGCAGCCGGAACCGCCGGCCATCGCCGCTCCGGGCCGCCGCCTGAATCGCCGGCCCGCCTGGGTAGCCCAGCCCCAGCAGGCGCGCCACCTTGTCGAAGGCCTCCCCGGCCGCGTCGTCGTGGCTGCGGCCCAGGCGCCGCACGGCCCCCGATTCCTCGACACGCACGAGCTCAGTGTGGCCGCCGCTCACCAGCAGCACCAGATGGGGCCCGGGGGGCAGGGGCTCGCCCAGATGCACCGAGGCCAGATGGCCCTCGAGGTGGTGCACCCCCAGGAACGGCTTGCCGTGCAGGCGGGCCAGGGTGCGTCCTGTGACGGAGGCCACCAGCAGGGCTCCCACCAGCCCCGGCGCCACCGTCGCGGCGATCGCGTCCACATCGGCCAGGGCCAGGCCACTGTCCCGGCACACCTGCTCGATCAGCTGGGGCAGGGCCTCCACATGGCGACGCGAGGCGATCTCGGGCACCACCCCACCCCAGCGGGCGTGTTCCTCCACCTGGGAGGCCACCGCGCTGGCCAGTACCGCACGGTCGCGCACGATGGCGGCGGCCGACTCGTCACAACTTGTTTCGAGGGCTAGAACCGTTGACATCGTGTCGCTGTTGCGCTCTTACCTTCTGCGGGTGACATCCTGCATCGCGATGCGCCACTACTTTCCCCGCCTGTGTGCGGTTCTGCTCTCCGCCTTCCTGCTGTTCGGCCTGGCACCGGTTGCCCATGCCGACGCATCCGTTGCCGGTCTCACCCCCTGCGCCGAAAGCCCCCGCTTCCAGCAGCGGGCAGCCGCCGCCAAGACCGACCAGGCAAAGACACGCTTCAATGCCTACAGCCAGGCCCTCTGCGGCGATGACGGCCTGCCCCGGCTGATCGTGGACGGCCGCTGGAGCCATGCCGGTGATTTTCTGATCCCCGGCCTGCTCTTTCTCTACATCGCTGGCACGATCGGCTGGGCCGGCCGTGGCTATCTGATGGCGGTGCGCGGTGGCAAGGACGCCACCATGAAGGAGATCCAGCTCGACCTGCCCCTGGCGTTCAAAACCACCCTGGCCGCGGCTGTCTGGCCTCTCGCGGCCTTCAACGAGTTCGTCGGCGGAAAAATGATCGAAGCCGACTCCAAAGTGACCGTATCCCCCCGCTGATTGCTGGAATCATGAAGAAATTCCTCTCCACAGCCCCGGTCGTCGCCGCCATCTGGTTCACCTTCACAGCCGGGCTCACGATCGAGATTTTCCGCATTTTCCCCGACCTGATCCTCCGCCGCCTCTGAGCCCGTTCGTGGCTGATGGCCGACGACCTGCCTCGGTGCTCCCAGGTCGCCACCAGCCGCAGGCCCCCCATCGGGGGGCCCTTTTTTGCGCTGAACTGTTCGTGCTCAGTTGTCGGTGCCCAGCTCCATCAGCTGCTCAAGCCGCTCGCAGGCCTCGCCAAGATCGGCGTTCACCAGCACCGCGTCGAATTCCGTCTCGGCCGCCAGTTCCTCCCGGGCGCGCCGCAGCCGGCGCCGGATGGCCTCCTCGCTGTCGCTGCCGCGACCGCGGATGCGGCGCTCCAGTTCGGCAAAGCTGGGCGGCTTGATGAACAGCTGAAAACCAGCCGGGAACGTGCGCCGCACCTGCCGGGCGCCCTCCAGTTCGATCTCCAGCAGCACCGGCCGGCCCTGAGCGAGCCGCTCCTCCACCGGCTGGCGGGGGGTGCCGTAGAGGTTGCCGGCAAATTCGGCCCACTCCAGAAATCCGCCCTCCCGCACCTGCCGCTCGAACGCCTCCCGGCTGAGAAAGAAGTAGCTCTCGCCATCCACCTCGCCCGTCCGCGGCTCGCGGGTGGTGGCCGACACTGACAGCCAGATCTGCCGATGGCGCTCCAGCAGGCGGCTCACCAGGGTTCCCTTGCCAACGCCGCTGGGGCCGGTGATCACGGTGAGACGGGCCATCGCCGCTGAACGCTGGGGCTGCAGAGTAGGGGCCGGTGTGGGGCTCTCCGGCACAGCGGCCGGCGCGGGTGATGACGCGGGTGATGACAAGGCTGCAGCCGATGGATTACACCTGCCTGCGGGCCGTGCTGGCTGAATGGCGGGCTCTGCTGCTGCCCAGCCGCTTCGAGAAGGCCCAGCAGGCCAGCCCCCACAGCCTGCAGATCGGCCTGCGTCACCTGCTGGGGATCACCTGGCTGGAACTGAGCTGGCAGGCCGAGGCGGCCCGGGTGCACGCCATCGCCACGCCGCCCCGTCAGGGAGAAGGCAGCACCCTGGCCCAGCAGCTGCAGCACGGGCTGCGCGGCCTGGCGCTGATCCACATCCAGCAGCCGGGCTGGGAGCGGGTGGTGGAGCTGGGCTTTGCCCGCCGCCCCGGGGAGCCGGTGCAGCGCTGGCTGGTGGTGGAGCTGATGGGCCGCCACAGCAATCTGTTTCTGCTTGACGAGCAGCGGCAGGTGGTGGCCCTGGCCCGGCAGGTGAAAGCCAGCCAGTCGAGGCTGCGGCCGATCGGCACCGGTGATCCCTACCAGCCCCCGCCACCCCTGGCCGGTGATCCCCCCAGCCATCAGGAGAGCTTCGAGAGCTGGCAGCGGCGCCTGCGGCTGGTGCCCATGCCCCTCGAGCGCGCCCTGCGCGAGGCCTACCAGGGCATCAGTCCGGCCCTGGCCAGGCAGCTGGCACCGCCAGCCTGGCTGGCCCAGCCGGTGTCTGAGCTGAGTGACAGCCAGTGGCAGCAACTCTGGGGGCGCTGGCGGGCCTGGCTGGAGGCGCTGGCGGGCGAGCGCTTCCGCTGGCAGGCAATGGCGGACGGCTACGCCTGCTGGCCACTGCCTGGCACCCCATCCGCCAGCGAGCCCGCCAGCGCGCTGCCGATCAACCGGGCCCTGGCGGCCTACTACGGCGACCATCTCTGCGCCGCGCTCCTTCAGCAACGGCGCCGGCAGCTGCAGCAGCAGCTGGAGCGCCTGCAGCAGCGGGATCAACGCCAGCGCCAGGAGCAGGAGGCCCTGCTGGCGGCCATTCCCGCCAGCGAGGAGCTCCAGCGACGGGCCGATGCCCTGCTCAGCCAACGCCAGCCCGAGCGCAGCTGCATTGATGAGGCCCAGAGCCTCTACCGCAAAGCACGCAAGCTGCGCCGCTCCCAGGCGGCCATCCAGGCCCGGCTGGAGGTGCACCGCCAGCGCCAGGAGGCGATCGCGGCCAGCCTCACCTATCTGGAGCAGGCGGACACCCTGGAACAGCTGGACCTGATCGCCGCCGAAGTCCACCAGCTGCCGGGCGAGGGGGCGGCCACCGGCCGGCAGCGCCGACCAGTGGCGGGCGGCCGCCCGCCACTGGGCCCCCAGCCCCTGGAGCTGCACTCCCCCTCCGGCATCCCCCTGCAGGTGGGCCGCAACCACCGTCAGAACGAGTGGATCGCCCTGCGCCAGGCCCGGCGTGGCGATCTCTGGTTCCATGCCCAGGAACTGCCCGGCAGCCACGTGGTGCTCAAGAGTTCCGCTGCGCCGGCCAGCGACAGCGATCTGCAGAGCGCCGCCGACCTGGCGGCGCATTTCAGCCGTGGGCGGGCCAACAGCCGGGTGCCGGTGGTGATGGTGCCGGTGGAGCAGCTGCAACGGATTCCCGGCGCAGCCCCCGGCACGGTGCGCCACCGTGGCGGCGAGGTGCTGTGGGGTGAACCCCAGCGCGCCGTTCGCTTGCTCTCCACCCGGCAGCCATGACCAGCCCCTCCCCGACCCCCACCGATCAGGGAGGCAGCCAGGCCGGCAGTGAGCCGGGCGGCACTGCCCCTCCAGCCACGGCCCTGCCGCCGCCGCCGCCGATCCGGATTGCCGACCCCGAGGAGTTTCCCGGCGAGGTGGAGATGACGCTGGTGGACCACCTCGAGGAGCTGCGTCGCCGCGTGCTGCGCAGCCTGCTGGCGGTGGTGGTGGCGGCGGCGGGCTGTCTGGTGGTGGTGAAGCCGCTGGTGCGGCTGCTGGAGATGCCGGCTGAGGGCATCCGCTTCCTGCAGCTGGCTCCGGGCGAGTTCCTGTTCGTCTCCCTGAAGGTGGCGGGCTACAGCGGGCTCACCCTGGCCCTGCCCTGGGTGCTCTATGAGTTCCTGGCCTTCGTGCTGCCCGGCCTCAACCGGCGTGAGCGCCGCCTGGTGGCGCCGGCGGTGGCGGGCTCGGCGCTGCTGTTCGCGGCAGGTCTGGCCTTCGCCTGGTGGGCCCTGGTGCCGGCGGCCCTGCGCTTCCTGGTGAGCTACGGCGCCGATGTGGTGGAGCCGAGCTGGTCGATCGAGCGCTACCTCGACTTCGTGCTGCTGCTGATGGTGGCCACGGCCCTGGCCTTCCAGCTGCCGGTGCTGCAGCTCATCCTCGGTGCCCTGGGACTGATCCGGGCCAAGGCGATGCTGGCCGGCTGGCGCTGGGTGGTGCTGCTCTCCGCCGTCTCCGGGGCCGTGCTCACCCCGTCCACCGACCCGGTGACGATGCTGCTGCTGAGCGGGGCGATCACCGGCCTGTTCCTGGTGGGCGTTGCCCTGGTGGCCCTGGTGGAGCGGCTGCGTCCAACGCCGCAGGCCTAGAGCTCCAGCCCGAGAGCTCCAGCCCTAGAGCAGGAATTCAGCGGAGCGCCCGGTGGGCAGGTCGAGGGCCAGGGTGAGGGCGCGCCCCAGCCGCGGCTTGCCGGTGGTGGTGCGCAGCCAGCGGCGCACCTGGGCTGCCGTGCCCATACCGTTGAGCAGGGCGGCCACCTCCTCGAGCCGCAGGGCATACTCCGCCGGGCTGAGCGGGAACGACTGCTGCTCCAGGTAGGCCCACATCACCTGGAGGTAGAGCCGTCCCCGGCGCTGCACCAGCTGCAGGTCGTAGGAGGCCTGCCAGCGCTCGCGCAGCACGGCGATCAGCTCCGTGCCGCTGAGGGGAGCGGCGGGCTCGGAGGGCGGATCATCCCGGCGATCGGCGGCCACGGGCTGGGGAGGGGCTGGCCTTAAGGTGGCACGCACGTTGCTGTGGCTCCAAGGAGCAGCTCCGCATGACCCAGATTCCAGCGAGCGCCTCAAGCAGTGATGTGCCCGGAATGGGTCGTCGGCAGTTCATGAATCTGCTCACCTTCGGGTCCGTCACCGGTGTGGCCCTCGGTGCCCTCTACCCGGTGGTGAACTACTTCATCCCGCCCCGGGCCGGCGGCGCCGGCGGCGGCACCACCGCCAAGGACGAGCTGGGCAATCCCGTCACGGCCAGCGGCTGGCTGGGCAGCCATGCCGAGGGCGACCGCAGCCTCGTGCAGGGTCTCAAGGGCGATCCCACCTACCTGATCGTGGAGGGCAGTGACGCCATCGGCAGTTACGGCATCAACGCCATCTGCACCCACCTGGGCTGTGTGGTGCCCTGGAGCAGTGGCGCCAACAAGTTCATCTGCCCCTGCCACGGGTCCCAGTACGACGCCACCGGCAAGGTGGTGCGAGGCCCCGCCCCCCTCTCCCTGGCCCTGGCCCACGTGACGGTTGAGGACGACAACGTGTTCCTCAGCCAGTGGACCGAAACCGACTTCCGCACCGGTGACAAGCCCTGGTGGGCCTGATCCCCGCCCGCTGATCCGCCCCTCCACTGCCCCTTCACCGATGCGTCGCCCCGTTCCGTCCTTCCCCTTCCTCCTGCTCCGCCCCCTTGTGGGCGCCGCTCTGGCCCTCGCCGTGCTGGTGACGGCGGCCACCCCCAGCTGGGCCTACCCCTTCTGGGCCCAGCAGAACTACGACAGCCCGCGCGAAGCCACCGGCAAAATCGTCTGCGCCAACTGCCACCTGGCCCAGATGGCCACCCGCGTCGAGGTGCCCCAGGCGGTGTTCCCCGACACCGTGTTCAAGGCGGTGGTGGAAATTCCCTACGACACCTCGGTGCAACAGGTGGCCGGCGACGGCAGCAGCACCGGCCTGAACGTCGGTGCCGTGGTGATGCTTCCCGACGGCTTCACCCTGGCCCCCCAGGACCGCCTGAGCGAGGAGCTCAAGGAGGAGACTGCCGGCATCTACTACAGCCAGTACTCGGACGACCAGCCCAACATCCTGCTGGTGGGTCCCCTGCCGGGTGACGACCATCAGGAGATCGTGTTCCCGGTGCTCTCCCCCGACCCGGCAACCGACAGCAGCATCCACTTCGGCAAGTACCAGCTGCACGTGGGCGGCAACCGCGGCCGCGGCCAGGTGTATCCCACCGGTGAGAAGAGCAACAACACCGTGTTCACGGCTCCCGCCGCCGGCACCATCGCCGCCCTCACCCCGGGCGAGAACGGCGCCACGGTGGTGGAGATCAGCACCGAGGACGGTGGCAGCGTCAGCGAGACCATTCCGGTCGGTCCGGCCCTGATCGTCGCCCCAGGTGTTGTGGTTGCCGCTGGCGCACCGCTCACCAATGATCCGAATGTGGGCGGATTCGGCCAGCTCGACGCTGAGGTGGTGCTGCAGAACCCGCAGCGCATCATCGGGTTGCTGGCCTTCTTCGGCGCCATTGCGGTTGCCCAGATCATGCTGGTGCTCAAGAAGCGACAGGTTGAGAAGGTTCAGGCCGCCGAAGGCATCGTCTGAGCGCGCCCCTCTCTTGTCTGTTGTCGCCGTCTTCACATCGCCGGGCCCTCTGGTGTTCCAGTGGGGCCCGTTCGCTCTTCGCTGGTATGGCCTGCTGATCGCCCTGGCGGTGTTGGCCGGTCTGCTGCTCTCCAGCCGTTTGGCCAGGGCCCGCGGTATCGATCCGGCCCTGGTCGCAGACCTGCTGCCCCTGCTCGTGCTCGGCGCCGTGCTGGGAGCCCGGCTCTATTACGTCGCCCTGGAATGGCGTCAGTACGCCAGCAACTGGGTGGATGTGCTCTCGATCTGGCGCGGCGGCATCGCCATCCATGGCGCCCTGATTGGCGGTGTGCTCACCGCGATCCTGTTCTGTCGCTGGCGCCGCCAGCCGTTCTGGCCGCTGCTGGATGTGCTCGTGCCCTCGGTGGCTCTGGGGCAGGCCATCGGCCGCTGGGGCAACTTCTTCAACTCCGAAGCCTACGGACTGCCCACCGAACTGCCCTGGAAGCTCAAGATTCCGGCGGCCAACCGCACGCCGGAGTTTCTCGACCAGCTCTACTTTCACCCCACCTTTCTCTACGAATCCCTCTGGAATCTCGGCGTTGCGGCCCTGCTGCTGGTGCTGTTCCGCCAGGCCAGCCGGGGCCGGATCCGGCTGCCGGCCGGCGCCCTCAGCTGCATCTATCTGATGGCCTACAGCAGCGGCCGGGTGTGGATCGAGGGCCTGCGCATCGATCCCCTCTGCCTGTTCGCCGAGCCCCCCTTCTGTGAGGGCGGCATCCGCATGGCCCAGCTGATGAGCCTGGTGCTGATCGCCCTGGGCGGCGCCGGGCTGTGGTGGCTGCTGCGCCGCGGCCGCCCCCTGCCCGACCCCTCCGGGGTGGGCGCCGGAGCCGGACCATGATCCCGCTCGCGATCGTGGGGGCCGGGCCGGGTGCCCCCGACCTGCTCACCCTGCGGGCCGCGCGGCTGATCGAGCAGGCCGAGGTGCTGGTGTACACCGATTCGCTGGTCAATCCCCAGATCGCCGCCCTGGCCCCGTCCAAGTGCGAGCGGGTGCGAACCAGCACCCTCACGCTCGAGCAGGTGCTGGAGCTGCTGGTCCAGCGAGCTGGGGCCGGCAAGCGGGTGGTGCGCCTGCACGACGGCGATCCCTGTCTCTACGGCGCCCTGGCCGAGCAGATCTGCCGGCTGGCCGATGCCGGCATCGCCGTGGAGGTGGTGCCAGGCATCAGCGCCTACCAGGCCACCGCCGCTGCCCTGGGGGCCGAACTCACCATTCCGGGGCTGGTGCAGACCATTGTGCTCAGCCGCAGCGGCGGTCGCACCGGGGTGCCGGAACGGGAATCGCTGGCGCGCTTGGCGGCCTTGCAGGCCTCCCTGTGCCTGTATCTCTCGGCTCGCCATGTGGAGGAGGTGCAGGCCGAACTGCTGCGCCACTATCCCCCCGACACGCCGGTGGCGATCGGCTACCGGGTGAGCTGGCCCGATCAGTGGCTCACGGTGGTGCCCCTGGCCGCCATGGCCCACGAGAGCCGCGAGCGCGGCCTGATCCGCACCACCCTCTACGTGGTGAGCCCGGCCCTGGCGCCGCCAGACCAGGCCCGCTCCAGGCTCTATTCCGCCAGCCACCGGCACCTGTTCCGTGGCGGAGCGCCCGAGGATGGGGCCCCACCTGAGCTGAATCAGGCGCCGGGTCCGGCCTCGGCCGCCACCCCCTGAGCAACCTCCAGAGCGGCCCGCTCCCTGCCTTCGGCCTCCTCGCCATAGAGCTCCCTGGCCAGGTGCTGACGGTCGAAGCGGCAGCCCAGGCGCTCGGCGATGGCCTCCAGATCCCGTGCGGCATTGCCCAGGCAGCAGGTGCCCCCGGGTGATGGGGTGACGTTGAACACCAGCCCGGGCAGGGCGGGGATGCTGGCCTCACCGAGCATCAGCGTGCGACTGGCCTTGTCGATCAGCTGGGGGCGCACACCCCCGTAGCCCTCGGCGAAGCGCAGGTCCTCCAGCCGCATGCCGGGCACGATCTTGCGAGCATCGGCCAGAAACAGGCGCCGGCGCAGCCACGGCACCTCGAACAGCAGGTTCTTGAGGATGTAGTTGCGGATGTCGGTCTCGCGCAGCAACTGCCAGAACACCGCCAGCACGGCCAAGTCCAGCCGCAGCACCTTGAGGAAGTCCCAGAAGGAGGCAGGCTTGTAGCGCTCCAGCAACGGCAGCAGCAGGGCCGTGGGGCCAAAGCGGGTCTTGCCCGCTTCGCGCACATCCGGGTCGCCGTGGATGGCGGCGAAGGGCAGCCTGTCGTTCTGCAGGGTGTACACCTTGCCGTTCAGCAGATCTGGCGTGAAGTAGAAGCTGCCGGCTACCGGCAGGCAGGAGTACTGCAGCCCGAAGCCCATCCGCTGGGCCATCAGCAGGCTGTGGGCCCCGGCATTCACCACCACGTGGCGGGCCAGGATCTCGCCCGGGGCAGACGGGGTTCCGTCGGTGTTGCCGCCCTGCCGCTGGCCGCGGGTGGGGGTGAGCCGCACCCGGAAGTGCTCACCGTCGGGCGTGATCTGCTCAACGCTGGTGCCCAGGTGCAGATCGAGCTGGCGAACGGCGCCTGCGGGGCCCCGGCTCGCCGCCATGGCCGCCTGGGCCTGCTGCACGAACGAGGCCGCCAGCTCCTCGTAGTCGACGGCGGTGTAGGTGCTGCGGATGCCGATCGCCACCAGCTCCTCCGGGCGCGGCTCACCGTCGACCAGGGCCACATTCGGCTCCCACTCAGCGATCTGCTCCTTCTCCAGCAGCTCCATGGCCGGGAAGTGGGGCGAGAAGCGCGCGAAGCGCTCACGCAGGGCTGCGCATTCTGTCTTGCCCACCGCCAGCACCATCTTCGGGGTGCGGAACACACAGCGCCCCCGCTGGGTCGGCTCCAGCAGCTCGGCGTACTGCACGATCATCTCGGCCGTGCGCTTCACCGTCAGCGCCTTCTCGAGCGTGTAGTTCGTCTCGATGTCGCCGCAATGGATCGTCTGGCTGTTGTTGGTGGCCCTGGAGTTCACCCTCGCCAGCTGGTCGTAGCGCTCCACCAGGGCGATGCGCTCGAGGTCGGTGTAGCGGGCCAGCTCAAACAGCAGCGCCGTGCCGCACACGCCGCCACCCACGATCAGCACGTCCAGCGAAACGGCATCGCGCGGGCTCTCGGTCACCGGGTCGAGGCAGGCAGGGAACACCTCCCATGCTGACCGATCACCGGCACGTCACCGGCACGCCGGGATCACCGGGAGTGGGAACGGCGGCGTCTGCAGTCGTCCGCCCGCAGTGGCGTAAGCTCGTCAGCGCTGAGGCGCAGAACGCGGCTCAGCCTGCGGATCTTCGTCCAGATCCCTGCAGCCCCGGGCGATTAGCACAGCGGTAGCGCACTTCCTTCACACGGAAGGGGTCACTGGTTCGAATCCAGTATCGCCCATGGTTTTGCTCAACGATCATGGTCACCGATTCCGGTCACCCCGGTTTGGTGACCACCGCTGGATGGGGGCAAAATGGGCCTCAATCCGGGCAACCCTCGGGGCGTTCGGGGCTCCCGGTCGGCCCTGGCCGGTGCCAGTTCCATCCGGGAGATCTGCCGCGTGAGCGCTGACGCCAATCCGGCACTGCAGCAACTGGGCCGTCGGCTCAGCGAG
>JAWOBH010000288.1:0-19868 GCA_046498125.1 Prochlorococcaceae cyanobacterium
TCAGCGACCAGCTGGCCAGCTTCCAGAGCCTGTTGCCCCAGAAGCCCGGCCGCGGCGAGGCGGCCTGTGCCGCCGCGGCGCCCGGGGTGGTCGGTCTGCGGCTTCACGGCCAGGGCCCCGGCGGGCTGGCCGTGCAAGCCCATCCGGCCCTGCTGGAGCGGGTGGTGGGGCCGAGCGTGTGGGGCGAACACGCCTACCGCCCCGTGATGGGCCGCCAGGGCCGCCACCTCACCCGCGAACACCGGCTGCTGCTCACGCTCTGGGGCCGGCTGCTGGCCGAACGGCAGCAGGCCCCGGTGCCCCAGGCCCTGGCGCTGGCCGGCGCTGGCCGACGCCTGGAGCGCGAGCGGTTGCCCCTGGGGAGCGGCCTGCAGCGCCAGCTGGATGAGGCCCTGCAGCGGCTGGCCGTGGACCTTGGCCAGCCGGAGCCCCCCCCCTTGGTGGCCGATCGCAAGAAGTGTGTGCTCTGCAGCTGGCGCGGGCTCTGTGATCAGGAGGCCAGCCGTCTCGGCCACCTCAGCGAGGTGAGCGGCATCGGCGGAAAGCGCCGGGAGATGCTGCTGGAGCAGGGCATCACCAGTCTGGGCGAGCTCGCCGCCAGCGATCCTGGGGCCCTGGCCGAGGCCCTGGCCGTCCATGGTGAGCAGCACCGAGAGGTGGCCGCCGAGCTGGTGGCCCAGGCGCGGGTGCAGGCGTTGGCCCGGCCCGAGCGCCGCGACGCCGGCCTGCTGCCGCCCCTGCCGGAGCTGGCCACCGCCCCGGGGGTGCTGCTCTACGACATCGAATCCGATCCCGACGCCCGCGACGATTTCCTGCATGGCTTTGTGGTGGTCCCGCGGTTGCCGTCGACAGACCCGTCCCTGGCTTGGCCGCGGCAGGCCGATCCCGGCTGGCGCTACCAGCCCCTGCTGGCCCTGCAGGAGCACGGCGAGGCCCAGCTGTGGTTGCGGTTGCGCCGCTTTCTGGCCCGCTATCCGGGCTGGCCGCTGCTGCACTACGGCGAAACCGAGGCGATCGCCCTGCTGCGCCTGGCCCGCCGCCAGGGCGCCGAGGATGGGGAGATCGCAGCCCTCAGGGCGCGCCTGCTCGACGTCCATGCCCGGCTGCGGCGGTCCTGGCGTCTGCCGGTGGGCAGCTACGGGCTCAAGGCGGTGGCCGGCTGGCTGGGGTTTCGCTGGAGCCAGGCCGGGGTGGACGGGGCCCGCTGCCTGCTCTGGTGGCGCCAGTGGCGCCGCGATGGCGGTACCGCCCGGTTGCGGCGCATCTTCACCTACAACCGTGACGACAACCTGGCCACCTGGGCGGTGGTGCGCTGGCTGCTGGATCAGGAACCCTGAGATCCGGCCCCCGCCGGTGGCGGCACGAAACCATCCGGCAGCGAGATCTCCAGGCGGGCGGCGGCGCCACCGGCACCGGTCTGGAGCTGGGTGAGGTTCAGGGCGCGGCGGCGCACCAGGGCCAGGCCGATCCAGTCGCCGCCGGCCAGCGCCAGGGCGGAGCTGATCACGGCCAGCCGGGTGGCGTCGGCCGCCGGAGAGGGGTCGTGCAGCACCTGGCCCGGTGCCGGAGCAGGCGTGCCGGCGGCCAGGGCTGCGGCCGCCGCCGGCGCCGGCCAGTGCCAGCGGCGCAGCTGCTGCTTCACGCCGTCGTAGGTGGCGAGCTTGGCGAGGGTTTCCTGGCCCACGTAACAGCCCTTGCTGAGGCTGACGCGGTCGGCCAGGCCGAGTTCGAAGGGGTTGTGGTCGTCATTGATCTCGCCGGGGGCGGACGGCAGGCCGCTCTGGATCCGCCAGCGCTCCTGCTCCGCCGCCTCCAGGGGCTGCCGCGCGGCCCAGGCCGGCGGCAGTTCCGCCTCCTGGGGCAGCAGCAGCTGCTGCCCCAGGGCGCCGCTGCCCAGCTGCCAGCCGCCGCAGCTCGCCAGCTCCTGCCAGCTACCCGGTTCGGCGGCGTTTGGGGGCTCCTGGCGGCCGGGCACCGGTGTGAGCAGCCAGCCGGGCTGGGGCGGCTGCAGCCGCACCCGGTCGGCAGGGAACAGCACCCGGTCGAGGGCCTGATGCACCTGCTCGCCGTCACCGCCCCACACCGCCAGCCAGGCGCCGTCGTCATCCACCAGCACCTCCGCCAGGGCCCGCAGGCGGGCGGTGGGGCTGATGCAGCAGGTGGGGATCCACTGGCCGGGCCGGGCTCCCTCGATGGCGGCGCTGGTCTGGCCGTGCAGCACCCGCAGGCTGTCGCTGCCGTCCAGCCGGATCAGGCTCGCCGGCTGGCGCATCAGGGCGGGGTGCTGCGGCCGCCAGCTCCAGGGGCTGCTCATCGCCCGCCCTCCGCCATGGCGGCGCCGCAGGCAGCCACCTCCTCGAGCTGAAAGAGGCTGCGCAGCTCCAGTCCCGCCTCCGTCATCGCCTCCAGGCCGCCCTCCTGCCGGTCGACGATCGCCACCACCCGGTTCACCCGGTAGCCGGCCTCGCGCAGCTGGTGCACAGCCTGCAGGGATGAGCCCCCCGTGGTCACCACATCCTCCAGCACCGTGATCGTGCTGCCAGCCGCCGGCAGCGGACCCTCCAGCCAGGCGCCGGTGCCGTGGCCCTTGGCCTGCTTGCGCACGATCAGGGCCTCGAGCACCCGGCCGTCGAGGGCGGCGCGCATCGCCACGGCGCTCACCAGCGGATCGGCCCCGAGGGTGAGGCCGGCCACGGCGGCGGCGGAGTTCTCCACGTGCTCGAGCAGCAGCGCCCCCAGCAGGGCCAGCCCCTCGCCGCTGAGGCTCACCGGTTTGCAGTTGACGTAATGGGGGCTGGTGCGTCCCGAGGCCAGGGTGAAGCTGCCGTGGCGGTAGGCGCGGCCGGCGAGCCGCTCCAGCAGCAGGCGGCGCATCGCCGCCGCTTCGCTGGGCAGGACGAGACGGGGCTGTGACTCCAGAGACGGCACTGGTGGAACGGCGCTGAATTGCCTAGTTTGGGTGTGCAGACCCCATCTCTGGCAGACCTCCTCTGGCAGACATCTCAGGGCGGCTCTCCCCCCGTCCACCGCTCCGCGTCCACCCTTCCCCGCCCGCTGCAAGGGAACGTCCCCGCTCCGCTGTGCATCAGTCCCCTGAGGTCCTGGCCATGCCCACCCGCTCCCGGCCCCCGCGCACCCGCCGCACCTGCCCCCCCGCCGTGCTGCTCGGAGCTGCCTTACCGGCCGTTTCCCTGATGGCGGCTCCCCTGGCCGGACCTGTCCTGGCCGGCCCCGTGGTCTGCACCACCACCCTGGAGGCCCCTGCCCCTGCCGCCGCTGGCCGCCCCCCCGCCGCTCCGGTCGAAGTCACCCGCTGCGGCACGGTGCAGACCGTGCCTGAGCTGATGGAGGCCCGCTTCTTCAGCTACACCGCCCCCTTCGCCCGGGGTGTCAGCCTCACCCACCAGATCACCGACCTGTTCGGCATCGCCATGGGTGGCCGCGACGGCAACCGCCTGATGGGCCTCGGATTCACCGACCAGACGATCATCTGGGATGCAAGCGCGGTGGAGAACACCACCCGCTTCCTGCTCGACCAGCAGCACGATCCGATGCCGCTGCGCACCGGCGATATCTCCAGCGGCTTCTCCGGCAGCCTCAGTGGCGGTGCCGAGCCGCTGAGGGTGGACCCAGGCCCCTTGGATGCCCCCCAGTCCTTCTCCATTCAAGGCGGCGGCGAGGGCGGCGGCGACACCTGGTCGACCCCCGTGCGCGGCCTCTGGTGAGCCACACCGTCCGGCCCGCGCCGGGGGTCTAGCAATCTGGTGAATGCAGCGGACTCATAATCCGCCCAAGGCGAGTTCGATCCTCGCGACCCCCATGTCTGTGGCCGGCGCCAATGCCGTGATGCTGTTTCTGGCCCTGGCCGCCACCCTGGCTGCCCTGGTGGCCCTGCGGGCCTTCTTCTCGGCCGGGGAGGCCGCCCTGATCCAGTTGCGGCCCAGCCGGGTGAACCAGCTGATGGAGGCCGGTGAGCCCGGTGCCGCCGCCATCGCCAAGCTCCAGCGCCGCCTGCGCCGTGCCCTGGTGGCCACCCAGCTGGGCTCGGTGCTGGCCCTGGTGGCCTTCGGCTGGGCAGGCCGCGGCCTCGCCGAGCGGCTGGCGCCGCTGCTGGTGGCCGGCGGTTTCGGCCTGCCCCAGGCCTGGCTGGATCTGGCCGTGTTCCTGGTGATGGTGCTGGTGGCCACCCTGTTCGGTGGCCTGGCGCCCAAGGCCTGGGTGCTGCACAGCACAGAGCGCGCCGCCCTGCGGCTGGCGCCGCTGCTGGCGGCCCTCAGCCGCAGCCTGACTCCTGTGCTCGCCCTGGTGGAACGCCTGGGTGCCCTGCTCCTGCGGCTGATGGGTCTGCCCAGCAACTGGGATCAGCTGGTGCCGGTGCTGTCGGCGGGCGAGCTGGAAACCCTGATCGAAACCGGCGGCGTCACCGGCCTGATGCCCGATGAGCGCAGCATCCTCGAGGGCGTGTTTTCCCTGCGTGACACCCGGGTGCGGGAGGTGATGGTGCCCCGCTCCGGCATGGTCACCCTGCCGCTGGAGGTGAGCTTCGCTGAGCTGATGCGGGCCGTGGACGACACCGCCCATGCCCGCTTCCCGGTGATCGGCCGCTCCCTCGATGATGTGCGCGGCCTGCTCGATCTGCGCCACCTGGCCGATCCCATCGCCCGCGGACTGCTCCAGCCCGATTCGCCCCTGGCTCCCTACATCCGGCCGGTGGCCCAGGTGCAGGAGAGCGCCTCCCTGGCGGAGCTGCTGCCGCTGATCCGCAGCGGCCAGCCCCTGCTGGTGGTTGTGGATGAACACGGGGGTACCGAGGGTCTGGTCACGGTGGCTGACCTCACCAGCGAGATCGTGGGTGAGGAGGACAACCCTCTGGACCCCCACAACCTGCTCACGGCTCTGGCGGAGGGCTCCTGGTCGGTGGCTGGTGAACTGGAGATCTTCGAGCTCAACCGCCAGTTGCCGGTCCCCCTGCCCGAGGCCGAGGACCACCACACCCTGGCGGGATTTCTGCTGGAGCGGCTGCAGCACATTCCCGCCGCCGGTGAAAGCCTGCGCTGGGGGGGCTATCAGTTCCAGATCCTGGCCATGGACGGCCCACGCATCGAGCGGGTGCAGATCGATCGCCCTTCCGAACCGGCCGCCGCGGATCCCCAGGAGCCGGCCGCCGCTCCCGACCGCTGAACCGGGCGATGGTCTGCCCGCCGCGCTGGCAGCTGCGCGATCGTCGATAATCGCGCTGTCTGCACACCGCTGCCATGAACCCGGTCCGCGTGGGGGTCATCGGCATCGGCAACATGGGCTGGCACCACGCCCGCGTGCTCAGCCTGATCAAGGACGCCCAGCTGGCGGCGGTGGCGGATCCGGACCGCAGGCGGGGTCAGCTGGCCACCCAGCAGTTCGGCTGTGCCTGGTATCCCAGCCATGAGCAGCTGCTGGACCAGGTGGATGCGGTGTGCATCGCCGTGCCCACCCTGTTGCATCACCCGGTGGGGCTCTCCTGCCTGCAGGCCGGCAAGCACGTGCTGATCGAGAAGCCGATCGCGGCCAGCCAGGAGGAGGCGGCGGAGCTGATCGCCGCCGCTGAGGCGGCCGGCGTGCAGTTGCAGGTGGGTCACATCGAACGCTTCAACCCCGCCTTCCGGGAGCTGGTGAAGGTGGTGGCCAGCGAGGAGGTGGTGGTGCTGGAGGCCCGGCGCCACAGCCCCAATCCCGAGCGCGCCAATGACGTGTCGGTGGTGCTCGACCTGATGATTCACGACATCGACCTGGTGTTGGAGCTGGCCGGTGCCCCGGTGATCCGGCTGGCCGCGGCCGGCGGGCGCAGCGCCGAGGGGCCGATCGACTACGTGAACGCCACCCTGGCCTTTGCCAACGGCGTGGTGGCCAGCCTCACGGCCAGCAAGATGGCCCACCGCAAGATCCGCAGCCTCAGTGCTCACTGCCGCGCCAGCCTGGTGGAAACCGACTTCCTCAACCGCACGCTGCACATCCACCGGCGCTCCCACCAGTCGGTGAGCGCCGACCACGGCGAGCTGGTATACCGCTCCGACGGCCTGGTGGAGGAGGTGAGCACCACCTCGATCGAGCCGCTCTATGCCGAGCTCACCCACTTCCTGGCCTGCGTGCGCGGGGATGAATCGCCGGCGGTGGATGGTCTGCAGGCCTCCCGGGCGCTGCTGCTGGCCGACCTGATCGAGCAGTGCGTCGAGCAGCCCAGCCTCTCGATGAACCTGGAGCAGCCGATCTGATTCAGGTGGCCTGGCTGAGCTCCCGCAGGGCCTCGAGCTGCCAGCGCCGGCAGTCGGCCGGGGAGGCGCGGTAAAAGCTGTCCCAGGCTGCGGCCTTGTGCAGTCCATACTCCTCGGCCGGCACATCCGGGTGATGGCTCTGCCAGCCCACTCGCACGGCGTGGCCGATCACCACATCGAGGGCCAGGTCGTCCTCGAAGCGCACCCGGGGGTTGGCCTCCGCGAAGGCCATCAGCGTGATCAGCGTTTCCGTGCACAGCTGACGGTATTCCGGTGCCTCGATCTTGCTGAGCAGGTGCTCCACCAGTGAGGCGAAGTTGCGCTCGCCAGGCGTCTTCTCGCTCAGCAGCGGCTCGCTGGCGAGGCGGTTGCGCTTCTCCAGCTTGTCGCCGATGACGATGCCGCGGCAGTGGTGCAGCAACTCCCACACGCCCGCGTAGAAGTCGTGCGGGATCCGTCCCAGGGCGCCGAGGCGCATGCGGTGCTGCAGCCAGCACTCGCCCCTGGGCAGGTCCTCCAGTGGTGCCGGCACCGTCCAGCGCACCCGCCCGCTCACGTGCAGCTGCTCCTTGCGCTGCAGCGCGGCGCGGGCATGGTCGGCATCGAGCAGCACCGCCCTGAGCCGGCGCCGGATCGCATGGGGTGGCTGACGGCAGAGGACCTCGAAGGCCTCGATCGGGCTGAGATCGGCCTCCTGGGCCAGTTCACCGGTGAGCAGCAGCAGCAACTGGCCGAGCTGGAGGGTGAGGCTGCCGTTCAGCAGGCTGGGCTCATGGCGGGCCAGACCATCGAGGGCCAGCAGCAGCTCCTGCTGGAGCATCCGCTCGCGCCCGTCCTCGCCGCTGAAGCGTTCGATCATGGTCGCGATCGCGCCGCTGGAGCAGGGGGTGGTGATCAGCGAATCGGCGGTGTAGTTGCGACCCACCACCACCTGTTTCTGGCGCGCCAGCAGGTCACTGAGCGCATCCTCCAGCTGGGGGTGCACCAGCTGCAGCTGAGCGGCCATGCGCCGCACCCCATCCCAGTCGGCCTCCGCCAGCGCCCGGTGGTACACCTCCTCCACCAGGGTGCGCAGGGCCACCGACTCGCCATCAGGGCCCTGCAGCCGCGCGTCGCCGCCGAGGCGACGACCCAGCTGCTCGAGCACCTCGGCCTGCTCCTCGAGGGAGGTGCTGCTCCAGAGCCGTTCGGCCAGGTCGGCGATGCTGAGGTGGTTCCGTTCGAGCTCCAGTTCCTCGGCGGCCGTCAGCGGTGCCTGGCGGGTGCTGGCCTGCAGAGGTGCGTGCGGCGCTGGCTCTCTGAGGCTGGCCAGGGTCTCCGCCGGCAGCTCCACCCAGCTCGCCCGGTCGGCCAGCTCTTCCAGGGGGCCGAGCTGCACCGGCACGTCATCCACCAGGCCCGAGCGCAGCTGGCGGCCCAGGGCCAGGAGGGGCTCGCGGCTGGCCCGGAAGGCTCCTTCAGAAATCGGGATCAGCAGCAGGGGGTCGCCAGGACCGCGCCAGTGGCGGCGCAGCAGGCGCAGTTCCGCCACCACACTGTCCACCAGCTGCTCCGGATCGTCGGCCAGGTAGAAGCTGCCCTCCTCCAGCACCGCCGGCAGGAAAGCCAGCCGTTCCTGGTTGCCCGAGTCCCCTGGTTGCCGGTAGAGGCGGGCGGTGGCCAGGGTGCGCATGCTGCTCGGGGGGTGGCCGCTCAGGCCCAGACGGGGATTGGCGCCCACCCGGGCCAGGCGCTGCGCCAGGGCCTCGGAGGGTTCGATGCGGAAGCCCGTCCCGGCGCCGTCGCCGAGATCGCAGGGCAGGTCCTGCTCCCTCAAGTGGGCGGCGATGGTGGGCGTGGCCGGCACCAGGGCCACCAGCACCCGCTCGGCACCGAGGCTGGCGGGCAGGCGCCGGCCACTGGGGTCGAGGTCGGCCGGGGTGATCAGGCCCGCCAGCAGCAGGTCGCCCAGCCAGGTGAGGCTCTGGGTCCAGAGCAGGGGCACGTTGGGGTTGGCCACCCGCGGCTGGCTGCCGGGCTGGCGGCGCTCCGCCTCCAGCGATTCCTCGGGCACCAGGTAGAGCTCGGGCAGCAGGGCCACACCGTCCACCAGCAGGCTCACGCTGGCCAGCCGCTGGCGCCACTGGCGGGCCTCATCCCAGCGCTCCTCGCAGCAGGCCGTGACCAGTTCATAGGCCCAGAACAGCGGCCATTCGCACTCGATGTGCTCGAACTGGGCCAGTTCCTCGCGCTCGTAGTGCAGGCGCGTGTGGTCCTCCGCCACGGTCTGGTGTCCGTCGCGGCGGAAGCGCTTGTAGCCGTAGCCGCCGCTGAGATCCCTGCGGATGCGGCTGCGGGTGCGTTCGGCGAGCTGGGGATCCTCCACGGCCCAGGCCGGGTAGCCGATCACCGACAGGCAGGCCGCGTCCACCTCCTTGCTGGCCGACTCCCGCGGCAGCAGGCCCTGCAGCGCCCGCCGCAGCCGCACGATGGCGTCGTGGGGGATCACCAGGCAGCTGCTGCCATCGCCGTGGGGTCCATAGAGATCCAGTCCCTCGAGGGCCTCCAGGGCTGCCTTCACCAGACCGATGGAGCTGGCGTTGCGCTCGGGCAGGCCGTGGTTGCCCTTGTCGCCCCGCTCCCAGATTCCGTAGTCGGCCACCCGGTGGGCCTGGGCCACGTAATACACCAGGTTCTGGATGAAGTCGCGCTCATGGCTGGAGCGCACCACCACCAGCCCGGCGCGGGTGAGCTGGGCGAGCTGGAGCAGGAACAGCCCGGTGGCGTCGAGCTGCAGGTGCCCCCAGCCGTCGTCGGGCACCACGGGGTTGCCGGTGGCGGTGTCGAACTTGGCGTGGATCGCGTCCAGCCGGTCGCGGCTGTGCTTGAAGCGCTCCACCTTGGCGGCCTGGCGCAGCATTGCGTTCATCAGGCCGCGCATCAGCTGCAGCACCCGCTGCTCCAGCTCGAAACTGCGGCGGCTGGGCCCCCGCAGGCGGCGGTGGGCCAGGGCCAGCCCCCACACGCACTGGATCGAATAGACGCCATCACGCACCCAGGCGTCGCCGTAGTTGCCGTGCACGGTGTGGGCCGTGCTGGCCGGCAGCAGACCGGTGATCGGATGCTGACGGGCCAGCACCACCTGCTCGATCTGGCGATCCAGCTCGTCCAGCACGGCCCCGGCCTGGTCCGGATCGGCCAGGGCCGTCAGGGGCGGTGCGCTGGCCATGGCGAGAACAACTGGGGGGGTGGAGGTGGCGGCAGCAGGTGGTGACGGGGCAGACACCCCATAGATTCTCCTCCGCGTCGCCAGGAACCATGGCAGTAACGGCCACCGATGGGGGATCGCCGCGGCGCAGCCAGGTGCTCGGGGTGCCGGTTGATGTCTGCCCCGACGTGGTTGCGGCGGCCCTGGACCTGCGCCGGCGGGGCGGGGGCCAGATCGTCACCCTCAATGCCGAGATGACGATGGCGGCCCGGGCCGACCCTGCGCTGGGCCGCGCCGTGGCCACGGCCGAGCTGGTGATTCCCGATGGCGCCGGGGTGGTGTGGGCCCTGGGCCGCCAGGGGCTGCGGGTGCGGCGCAGTCCGGGCATCGAGCTGGCTCGCCGCCTGCTGGAGCAGGGCGCGGCCCAGGGCTGGCGGGTGGCCCTGGTCGGCGCGTCACCGGCGGTGATGGAGCAGCTGCTGTCCCGCCTGGAGGCCGAGATTCCCGCTCTGCAGGTGGTGTTCAGCGCCCACGGCTATCAGCCGCCGGCAGCCTGGCCAGCCCTGGAGGCCCGGTTGCTGAAGGCCCGGCCCGACCTGGTGCTGGTGGCCCTGGGGGTGCCGCGCCAGGAAACCTGGATCGCCGATCTCCCCGGCCGCCAGGCAGGCCTGTGGATGGGTGTGGGCGGCAGCTTCGACGTCTGGGCCGGGGTGAAAAAAAGGGCCCCCACCTGGATGGGAGCCCTGCAGATCGAGTGGTTGTACCGGCTGGTGCAGGAACCCAGGCGCTGGCGGCGGATGCTGGCCTTGCCGTCCTTCGCCTGGGCTGTGCTGCGGGGTGGCTGAGGGCCTCAGCGGAAACCCACGGAGGCCTGCCAGACGAAGGCCAGCAGCAGGAAGAACAGGGGGATGATCGGAAGGATATCGACCAGTGGGGCGAAGGCCTGGTAGGCCTCGGGCAGCTGGGCCAGGGTCTGCAGGGCGTAGGCGGCCATCCAAAAACTGTTGCGACAGGCGTGAATCGGACGCTACCACGTGTGTGCAGCCGCGGACCCGGGCTCCCAGGGAGCGAAATCCTCCGCAAAACAACCCTCCTGGATCGCCTGGGCCATGGCCCGGGTGAACCGCGTCAACTGGGTGATGTTGTGCAGGCTGAGCAGGATCTTGCCCAGCATTTCCTCCGCCCGGATCAGATGGTGCAGGTAGGCGCGGCTGTGGTGCCGGCAGGCCGCACAGGAACAGCTGGCATCGAGCGGCTGATGGTCGTGGCGGAAACGGGCGTTGCGCAGGTTCCAGCGCTCTCCGCCCACCAGCGCGGTGCCATGGCGCCCCAGCCGGGTGGGCAGCACACAGTCGAACAGGTCGAAGCCCTGGGACACCGCCAGGGCCATCTCCGGCAGGCTGCCCACACCCATCAGATAGTGGGGCCTGCCCTCCGGCAGCAGGGGCCCCAGCTGGCGCAGGATCCGGTGCATCTCCGTCGCCGGCTCGCCCACACTCACCCCGCCCACGGCGATGCCGGGCAGGTTCATCGCCGTCACCATCCGGGCCGATTCCGCCCGTAGCGCGGGGAAGCAGCCCCCCTGCACGATGCCGAACAGGGCCTGGTCGGGCCTGGTGTGACTGGCGATGCAGCGCTCCAGCCAGGCGTGGGTGCGCCGGCAGGCGCCCGACACCTCGGCCTCGCTGGCCGGGTAAGGCGGGCACTGGTCGAAGGCCATCGCCACATCGGCCCCGAGCGCCATCTGGATCGCCATCGCCCGCTCGGGTGTGAGTTCGATGCGGCGCCCATCGCGGGGGGAGCGAAACGTCACCCCCTGGTCGTTGATGCGGTTGATGTCCCCCAGACTGAACACCTGGTAGCCCCCCGAGTCGGTGAGCAGCGGTCCGTCCCAGGCCATGAACCGGTGCAGTCCGCCGGCCTCGGCCACGATCTCCTCGCCGGGCTGCAGATGGAGGTGATAGGTGTTGGCCAGCACCATGCGGGCGCCCGTGTCGCGCAGCTGATCGGCCGTCACGCCCTTCACCGTGGCCAGGGTGCCCACCGGCATGAAACAGGGCGTGTCCACAGCCCCATGGGGGGTGTGGAAGCGGCCGCAGCGGGCCCGGCTGTCGCCACTGCAGGCCGTGATCACGAAGCTGAAGGGCCGCCCGGCACCTGGGTCGCCGGGTGATGGGCCAGCGACGGAAGAAACGCTGATGGGGCCGCACCGGAGCTGCGATGACGCTAGGCCGCAACCGTTCCCAGCCCCGCTGTGGCTGCGCGATCTGGCCGGAGCCTGGGTGTTCTATTCGGTGCTGCCGGCCTGGCCCGGCATCGCCCCCCGCTTCCAGCGAATCGCCCGCTTTGCGCCACTGATCGGGGTGGTGCTCGGCGGGGTGCAGGCGCTGCTGTGGTTGCTCAGCGAGGCCTGGCTGCCGGACGGGGCCCGGGTGGCCCTGGTGATCGCCCTGGCGCTGCTGCTCACCGGTGGGCTGCATCACGACGGTGCCCTCGACAGCGCCGATGGCCTGGCTGCCGGGCCCCGGGCCCTGGAGGCCATGAAGGACAGCCGGGTGGGGGCCGCGGCTGTGCAGGCGGCCCTGCTGCTGGCGCTGCTGCGGGCCGCCGGCCTGCTCTGCCTGGCCCCCAGGGCGGCGGGGATCGGCGCCACCGCCCTGGTGTGGGCTTGCTTCTGGGGACGGGTCGCCCCCCTGCTGGCCATGCATCGCTACCCCTACCTGCGCCAGACCGCGGCCGATCGCGGCACCGCCGCCTTCCATCGCCGCCACTGGGCCGGCCTGGCTGCTGAGCTGCTGCCGGCGCTGTTGGTGGCCGTGCCCCTGCTGGCGGCCACTGGGGCCCTGGGCGGCTCTGCTGGCCAGCCCCTGGCGGCTGCCGCTGTGATCGCGCTGGCTGGGGCGGGGCTGCCGCCGGCGCTGCTGCTGCCCTGGTGGCTGGGGCGGCGCCTGGGCGGGCACAGCGGCGACAGCTACGGGGCCTGCGTGGAGTGGGGCGAAACCCTGGCGCTCCTGTTCAGCGGCCTCCTGTGGAGTCTGCTGCCGCTGCCGGCGGCGGCAGGCTGAGCCGGAAGGCATTGCCGCAGTCCGGCAGGGAGCCGTCCACCTGCATGGGTGAGGCCTCCAGGCACAGATCTCCTCCCAGCTGGCGGGCCAGCTGCCGCCCCAGGGCCAGCCCCAGCCCGGTGCCCGGTAGATCGGCTCCGCTGCTGCCCCGCTCGCCCGGCTCGAAGATCCGTTCCCGTTCGCCGGTGGCAATCGGCTCGCCCCCATCCCACACGGTGAGTGCCCAGCCTCCCCCCGGGCAGGGGGCCACGTGCAGCCCCACCGCTGTGCCGGGCTGGCTGTAGCGGAAGGCGTTCTCCAGCAGGTTGGCGAGGATCTCCGCCACGCTGCCCGCATCGCCCTGCCAGTCGGGCAGCTGGGCCGGGGGGCACCAGCGGCGCGACTGCAGCGCCGCGGTGGCGGCGGCCCGCTGCAGCAAGGGCTGCATCAGCGCCGCCAGGCTCTGCTCCCGCCCGCCGCCGAGGCTGGGCGGGAGCAGCAGCGGTGTCACCATGTCGGTGGCGCTGAAGGCCGCTGTGCCGCTCTCCAGGTCGTCAATCGCGTCCAGATAGCGGCGCAGCTGCTGCTCCTCCTGCAACAGGCCCTCCACCAGGCTGCGGTTGCGGCTGTCGCCCTCGAGCCGGCGCAGCAACAGCTGGCCGAAGGTGCGCAGGGCGGCCAGGGGATTGCGCAGTTGATGAAGCAGCACCCGAAGCTGTTCCTGCTGGACCTGCAGCCGCTGCTGCAGTCGCGTGTGTTCCAGATCGAGGCAGAGCCCCTCGGTGAGGCAGAGCGCCACGGCCTGCAGCCGCCGGCGCAGGGGTTCGGGCCAGGGCAGAAGGCTGGTTTCCACCTGCAGGGCCCCCAGCAGCACGCCCTGATGGCGCAGGGGCAGCCAGCGGCGCCGTTCCTCCGGTGCCCGCAGCGGGCTGTCCGCCGCCAGCGGCGGCAGCGCCCGCCCGGCCTGGGGCCACTGCCCCACGGGAATCAGGCTGGGTGTGTCGGCCGAACCTGGCTCGGTGACGTAGACCACCAGGGAGGCCACGTCGCCACGATCGGCGAACTGGGCCAGCTGGAAATTCAGCAGGCTCAGGAACCGCTTGGAGACTGGCATCGGCTTCGCTGGGGCGGTCCCACGCTGCACGACCGAAGAAAATCTGCAGCTGTCGGGGAAATTCCGAGAAAAAAGTCTTAAGATCGCCGTATCGACCACTACCGCAAGCACGACCGCCCGGTCTGCTTGTGGGTTCTTGGGGTCGCCGATGCCGCCGGCCCAGTTGCGCTTTGCCGCAGCCAAGGCTACAGCAGAGGAATGGTCAGGCCTTGGGTCACCGGGGTCTGGTCCGTTCAGCTGTTGCTCCCGCGCCAACGGCCGCAACCGCACAGTGCAACCGCTCACTGCAACCGCACAGGTTGAACGTCATCCTCCGGGGCTCCGCCAGGCCCTGGTTCGTTCTGCGGGGCTGCCCCGCTCGTGTTCCCCTCCCCCTGTTCCTCGATCCTCCCGCCGTCGGGAGTTACCTGATGTCCAAGAAGCGCAAGCGGATCAGCCGCCGCCGTCTGGCCGGTCAGCGGGTGCTGGCCCACATTCCCACCTTCAATCTCGAAACCGGCTCCCACAAGCCGGTCACCGCCGCCCGCCGCTACATCGCCGAGCAGGCCCTGGTGCCGCCGGCCCTGCTCAATGTGCGCCGCAACGAGCACACCACCGATCGCTTCTTCTGGGGGGAGAAGGGCCTGTTCAGCGCCCAGTACGCCGAGGAGAACCATTTCCTGTTCCCCTCCCTGCGCGAGATCGTCGACCGCATCGGTGAAGACGTGCTGTTCGAAGGAATCGAAGCCCTGGCCGCCGACGACTGGGAGGAGATGGAGGAATACGAGTACGCCTTCGTCTGATCGGAAGGGCGCGGCCTGTCGGGCTGGGGGACGTCAGCCTCCCCGGCCTGGCCTGGCCCAGCAGGCCTGCAGAAAGGCCTGCAGTTCCGGGAACAGGGCTTCATCAATGGTGTGGGCGCCGGCAAAGCCGATCAGGTTCACGGCCCGTCCGCTCTCCCGCAGTCGCTGCAGGAGCTCCTCGCTGGCGGCATAGGGAACCACGGGGTCCTGTCGGCCATGGGTGAGCAGAACCGGCATGGGCTCAGGCCCATCGTCAGCCCCGGTCCCCACTGAGGCGTTGAACACCGGGTGCCAGCCGGGGTGGGGATAACCGCTGCAGCCGATCAGTCCCGCCAAGGGCAGGTCCGAACTGCTCGTGGCCACATCCAGAGCCAGGGCTGCTCCCTGGGAGAAGCCCAGCAGCACCGTGCGGCTGAGGGACAGGTCCTGATCGAGGGCCAGCAGGCGCCGGCGCAGATCCTTCCGGGCCGCGGGCAACTGCGGCCAGCCGGGCTGCTGCAGGTCGTACCACTGGCGCCCCTGGCCGGCCGGATGGGGCAGGGGTGCCCGCAGGGCCACCACGCTCAGCTGCGGTCCCACCAACAGGTTGCCCAGTTCGAACAGGTCGTCGGCATCGGCGCCCCAGCCGTGCAGCAGCACCAGCCGCCGCCCGGCGCCGGCGGTCCCACCCGTGATCCGGTCGTCGATCCGGACTTCGCCCCACTGTTCAACCATGGCGACCTCCTGTGGCTGTGGTGTTGCTGCTGCGTAGGTTGGCCTCACTGAACGTTGAACGCGAGCCATGGCGCCCACGGCCCTCCTGAGCGTGTCCAACAAGGAAGGTCTGGTGTCCCTGGCCCAGGGACTGCTGGAGTCCGGCTACCAGCTGATCTCCAGCGGCGGCACCGCCGCAGCCCTGCAGGCCGCCGACCTGCCCGTGACCAAGGTGGCCGAGCACACCGGCGCCCCCGAAATCCTCGGCGGCCGGGTGAAGACCCTGCATCCCCGCATCCATGGAGGCATCCTGGCGCGCCGGTCGGAGGCCTCGCACCAGGCCGATCTCAGCAGCCAGGGCATCACCCCGATCGATGTGGTGGTGGTGAACCTCTATCCCTTCCGGGAAACGGTGGCCGATCCGGCGGTGTCCTTCGAAACGGCCATCGAAACCATCGACATCGGCGGTCCGGCGATGGTGCGGGCGGCGGCCAAGAACCATGCCGATGTGGCGGTGCTCACCAGCCCCGAGCAGTACGACGCCTTTCTGGCCGCCCTGAGGGCGGGGCGGGTGGATGCAGGCCTTCGCCGTGAGCTGGCCCTGGCCGCCTTCGCGCACACCGCCGGCTACGACACCGCCATCAGCGCCTGGCTGGCGAGCCGTCTGGCCGACCAGCGGGCCGCCGAGTCCGCCAGTTCCTCCCCAGCCGCGCAGTCCCCACCCCTGCAGCTCGAGCTGCCCCCCCGCCAGTCCCTGCGCTATGGCGAGAATCCCCACCAACCGGCCCTCTGGTACAGCCAGAGCGATGCCGGCTGGGGGGCGGCGCGCCAGCTCCAGGGCAAGGAGCTCAGTTACAACAACCTGATCGACCTCGATGCCGCCCTGGCCACCGTGCGTGAGTTCGGCTATGGCAGAGGCGCCCAGCCGGCGGCGGTGGTGGTGAAGCACACCAATCCCTGCGGGGTGGCCGTGGGCAGTGGCTGTGCCCACGCCCTGGAGCGGGCTCTGAACGCCGATCGCCTCTCGGCTTTCGGTGGCATCGTGGCCCTCAACACGCCAGTGGACGCAGCCGCCGCTGAGCAGCTCTGCGGCCTGTTTCTGGAGTGCGTGGTGGCCCCTGGCTTCGATGCGGCAGCCCTCGAGCAGCTCAAGGCCAAGGCCAACCTGCGGCTGCTGGATCTGGATGCCGGCGCCATTGCCAACGCACCGCGGCGCCAGCTGCGCAGCGTGCTCGGTGGCGTGCTGGTGCAGGACCTCGACGATGGGGCCGTGGACGAGAGCGGCTGGCAGGTGGTGAGCGAGCGCCAGCCTGAGATCGAGACCCTCGACGACCTGCGTTTCGCCTGGAAGCTGGTGCGCCACGTGCGCTCCAACGCCATCGTGGTGGCCCATCTGGGCCAGAGCCTGGGAATCGGTGCCGGCCAGATGAACCGGGTGGGCTCGGCGCGGCTGGCCCTGGAGGCCGCGGGGCAGGGGGCGCGGGGAGCGGTGCTGGCCAGCGACGGCTTCTTCCCCTTCGATGACACGGTGCGGCTGGCGGCCCGCCACGGCATCGAGGCTGTGATTCAGCCCGGGGGCAGCGTGCGCGATGCCGATTCCATCAGCGCCTGCAACGAACTCGGCCTTGTGATGGTGGTCACGGGCCGCCGTCACTTTCTGCACTGAGCGGTTGTAGCTTCGCAGCGACGCCCACCACGGCCCCGACCCATGCCCGAGTCGCTCGCCTACGCCCTCAACTTTCTCCATCCCCTGAGCATGTGGGGACTCCTGGCCCTGGCTGGCTACAGCGCCTTTCTTGGCATCAAGGCCAAGAAGACGCGCACAGCCGACGCCGAGACGCGCAAGCAGCTGATCAAGGGGCAGTTCGCCAAACGCCACTTCCAGATGGGCAGCATCCTGCTGGCCCTGTTGGTGCTGGGCTGTTTCGGCGGCATGGGGGTCACCTACCTGAACAACGGCAAGCTGTTCGTGGGGCCCCATCTGCTGGTGGGGATCGCCATGATCTGTCTGATCTCCCTGGCCGTGTCGCTCACGCCGCTGATGCAGCAGGGCAACCTGATCGCCCGCAAGGCCCATGTGGGTCTCAACATGGCGATGGTGACCCTGTTCCTCTGGCAGGCCGTGAGCGGCATGCAGATCCTCAACAAGATCTGGGAGAACCGGCCGGTCTGAGCCGTGTTCTCTGAATCAGCAACGCACCAGCAACCAATCAGCAACACCCAACGAGCTCAGACCAACGGGCTCAGAACTGGGCCCGCCGCCTCGGTGGGCATTCCAGCCCCTGACTGGCGTGGAAATCCTCCTGCACCTTCCAGGTGAGCTTGCGTGAGATCTGGCGCACGATCTGACGCAACAGGTGTTCACCACTGCTCTGCACCAGCGAATCGGGCAGCAGGGTGATCACGGCCGGCAGGCGGATCCACACACTCAGGTCGAGTTCCCAGCGCACCAGGGTGAGCCCTGCGTCGCCCGGATCGAGCTCCAGGGAGGCGTTGAACTCCACGTCGTAGAGGCCGTCGAGACGGCTGGCACTCACTTCGCTGCTGCCAGTGGCTGCTGGAGGCACCGTGATGATGCGGTAGATCCCTTCGCTCTGGGGCAACAGTTCCAGGGCGATGGTGGGCTCCACCTCAAAGCCGAAATTGCCGAAGCGGCCCAGGGTGAGCCGGTAGCCATTGCGGCCGAGGGGCACCACCGGCATCGGTGCCGCACAGCGCTGGAACCAGCCCTCGTGACAGTCGAGGTAGGAGGCCACGCCGGCGGTGTCGGCGCGCATCTCCATCAAATCGGCGAACGTGCTGGCGTAGCGACGCACCCGTGGGTCGTCGCCGTCCCGCAGGCGGGTTGCCGCAGCTTGAACGTCGCCGGATCCGTTGCTGGCCACCGGTTCATGGTCGCAGGCCCTCCCGCTGTTGAGGGCGTCGGCGGGGCTGGGGAGCAGCGGAGGCGACGACAGCAAGGGCTCGGACACGCTTGAGATATGAATCAATGTAAAGCGGCTGCGACATCGGGGCTGTCGCAGCCGCTGCAGCCGGCGCCGCCTGCAGCGGCTCAATCCTCGCTGAGCTCGATCAGGCGCTCGATCACCGCCTCCACGATCCGGTCGGGGGTGGAGGCGCCGGAGGTGATGCCCACCCGGATCGTTCCAGCCGGCAGGAACGGCTCCTCCAGCTCCCGGTCACTGCCCAGGGGTTTGTGGGTGATGCGGTTGCCGGGACCGATCCGCTCCGGGGTGTCGATGTGGAAGGAGCGGATGCCGCGGCTCACGGCGATCTCCTGCAGGTGGGTGGTGTTGGAGGAGTTGTAGCCGCCGATCACCACCATCAGATCGAGCGGTTCGTCCACCAGGGCGAACATGGCGTCCTGGCGCTCCTGGGTGGCGTCGCAGATCGTGTTGAAGGCCAGGAAGTGGTCGTTGAGCTCGGCCGGGCCATAGCGCTGCAGCATCGTGCGCTCGAACAGCTTGCCGATCTCCTCGGTTTCACTCTTGAGCATGGTGGTCTGGTTGGCCACGCCCACCCGCAGCAGGTCCCGGTCCGGGTCGAAGCCGGGAGAGCAGGCCTTGGTGAACCGCTGCATGAAGGCCTGGCGCTGCTCCGGGGTGGGGCCGGTGCCCAGCGCCCCGGTCAGGATGTAGTCGCACACCAGCTGGGCCTCGGCCAGGTCGAGCACCACCAGGTAGGTGCCGGCAAAGCTGCTGGTGGCGAGGGTTTCCTCGTGTTTCACCTTGCCGTGGATGATCGAGGTGAAGGCATGCTTCTTGTGCTTCTCCACGGTGTTCCACACCTTGGACACCCAGGGGCAGGTGGTGTCCACGATGTGGCAGCCGCGCTCATTGAGCAGCTGCATCTCCTGCACGGTGGCCCCGAAGGCCGGAAGGATCACCACATCCCCGCTTTCCACCTCCGAGAAGTCCTTGACGCCGCCCTCCACCGGGATGAACTGCACGTTCATCGTGCGCAGGTGGTCGTTCACCGAAGGGTTGTGGATGATCTCGTTGGTGATCCAGATGCGCTCGCTGGGGTAGTGGCGTCGGGTTTCGTAGGCCATGGCCACCGCCCGCTCCACCCCCCAGCAGAAGCCGAAGGCCTCAGCCAGGCGCACCGTGAGCCGGCCCCGCCGCAGCTCGTAGCCATGGGTGCGCAGGCTGGCCACCAGATCGCTCTGGTAGGCCGTCTGCAGGCTGCCGGCCACCTCATCGCCGAGACCGAAGCCGCGGCGGTTGTAGCGGTCGGAGTGATGCAGGGAACGCTTGAAGGCCCGGGTATCCACAGTCGCCGCCGCTTGGGGTGGCCAGACTCTATGGGCCTCGCCCCGCCTCCTGGCGATCCACCTCCGGATCGCGGGGCTCCACCGTGGCCAGTCCCAGCCAGCTCACGCAGCCGCGCTCGAAGCGGTAGATGCAGGGCAGCACCTCCATCCCCGTCGCCAGGGCTTCGCGGAACAGCTCGCCGTAGCGGGGATCGGCCGTATCGCCGGGGGCGAAGCGACGCACGTCTCCGCGGCTCAGGCAGGGCACCAGCACCGCCCGGGACTCGGGCAGCAGGGCTGTGAGCTCCTCCAGGTGCTTCTGGCCCCGTTCCGTCACGGTGTCCGGGAACAGGGCCAGGTCGCCGCGGGTCCAGGTGGTGTTCTTCACCTCCACGTAGATCGGCCGCGGATCCGATTACGAAGACCCGCGAGCAGGGCTGATCACATCATCCGATCCCGGCGGACACGGCCTGGGTGACCACGAGCCTTCTCACCCCCTTTCGCCTCCCTCGGCGCGATCCTGCCGCTCCTCCACCAGCAGAGCCAGG